>JACQIA010000090.1 GCA_016198705.1 Candidatus Aenigmatarchaeota archaeon | reverse complement strand
CTTCATTCAAATCCCAAACCCATAAAGGTTCTGTTTGTGTCTGTCCTCTAAATGCAACACCAACCATATTTACAACATCAAGAACATCATGAACACCGTCATTGTTGACGTCTCCGCATTGATAGACTGGTTCAGTAACAGCAAAAAAGGAAAAATGATCTGTTCTTCCACATATTATATTATTGACTGTATCAACAGGGAGTATTGTTATATCATTCCACCCGTTGCTGAACTGCCTGAGCCTGAGGTTGGCTTCTGGGCCGTTTACCTGACTCTCGTCATAAACAAAACATGCAGTCACATTGCCTGTAAAGTTAGCTGATACATTAACATCAAAATAAAGGGGAGGTGAAGATGGAACTATACTGAATCCAGAATCAGGAGGCGGACCATTAGACGTTGTTCCACAAATTGAGTTGCCAGCAAAAGTTACATTATCGAATGTAAGTGTTGCATTGCAAGAAGTTAAATCAACACTTACATTAGTTCCTGCTGGTGTATTTAATTTGCATTTTCCAGCACTGCCTGCATTATAAATAGCCTGAATTTCTGTAGAGTTAAGGGCACGGTTGAAGATTTCAAGTTCGTCGATGAGACCATTAAAGTCCTCAGATGGAGTAATGGAATGTCCCCCTATACCCAAACCGGGTTGTGTTGGTAAAAACTGGCCAGGACAACTAAGCGAACCATCGGGCATACCATTCAGATAAGCTGTGAAGTTACCTTGAGAATTAAAAGTAATGGCAATATGATTCCAAGAACCAGTGATAATTGGAGTATTGGCGACAAAAATGCAGGGGAAACTTGCCCACCAATTAATCTTTCCGTCCCGAAGAAAGAAACCTCGATCATTATCAGAATAAATTGTCCGGTAGCTATTGATTTGATTGGCAAACACCCATGTTTCGATTGTGAAGGCGGTTGCTGATGGAGCTGAATTTAAACTAACTCGACCTGAACCTGAAAAGCTAAAGGCCTGATTAATTTTACCCATACTGAAGCTAACGTCTCCTATCAGAATGCCGTCATAGCTGTTCAACCAGATATCATCTGCATTTCCATCCCCAGGCCACCAGCTGACCATGCCTTGAGGCGGACTGACACATAATAATTCAGGACTTTCTACTAAGGGTAAATAATCCCCACCATTAACTATATTACCACCTAAGTTATAAGGAATATTAGTATCTCCTAATCCGTCACCATCAGTATCTGTTCCATTATAGTCACTCCAGAAATTACCACCTATGAATGGACCGCCAATGATATTAGTACCAGCAGTCTTGGTTGTGTTCCATGAATTGATCCCGGTATCCGCTGCATTCACTGAATTGTTAAAGAAATTATTAAATATGGTGTTGCTGTTGGAAAAGTCGAGAAAGATTCCAGTATCGCTGTTCGAGTTTGCGGTATTGCTGGTTAGGGTGTTGTTGTTGGAAGCGAAGAGGATGATCCCATAGTATGTATTCGAGTTTGCTGTGTTGCTGGTTATGATATTATTGCTGCTGGAAGAATCGAGAAAGATTCCAGTATGGCTGTTGGAGCTTGCAGTGTTTCTGGTTATAATATTGTTGCTGCTGGAAGAGGAGAGACGGATTCCATACTGATTTAAATTTGCTACGTTACTGGTTACGATATTGTTGTTGGAGGAATCAAGCCAGATTCCATAGTTGGTGTTCGAACTTGCAGTGTTGTTTGTTATGTTATTGCTGTCGGAAGAAAAGAGGGTGATTCCATAGTTGATGTTTGAACTTGCATTGTTGCTGGTTATGATATTGTTGTTGCTGGAAGACTGGAGGAGAATTCCATACTGATTTAAATTTGCTGTGTTGCTGGTTATGATATTGTTGTTGCTGGAAGAAAAAAGGTAAATTCCATGGTTGCTTGAGCTTGCAGTGTTGTTGACTATGCTTCCATTTTGGGCATTTAGGTAATATATTCCCCCATACCAGTCTGTTAATCTCAGATTTTTCACACTGACATTTGTAAGTGCGATTGAAGGATTGTAAACATAAACACCGTAAGTGGATAAGGTATCCACACCATCAATTGTATAACCAGCACCATCAAAGATTACATTACTTACTGTGATGTTTATGCATGCAACTACACTGCTGTTTAATATATTTGTTGTAAGAGTGTAAACTCCGGGGGTGGAAATTACCATACACGATGTAACTGGTGTTCCGGCGCCCTTTGTTAAGGTTAGATAATCCCCTCCATTAACTATATTCCCTCCAGAATTATATGGCAAATTAGTATCTCCTAATCCATCTCCGTCAGTATCAGACCCATTGTAATTGCTCCAGAAATTGCCACCTAAATAAGGTCCTCCGATAATGTTTGTTCCTAGAGTCTTTGTTGTGTTATATGTATTATTAGTTCCAGTATCAACTGCGCTCACAGTATTGTTGATAAATTTATTATTATAGATTCTATTGTTACTGGCAGAATTAGTGGATTGGATAAAGTTCAGATAAATGCCATAACCATTAGAGCTTACGACGTTATTGGTTAAGACGTTTCCGCTTGAATAATCAACAAGGACTATGCCATAATTGTTAGTGCTTGTGGTAATATTTTGGGCCATGTTATTATAGGAATATTGGAAAAGAACACCAATGTCATTGTTGTTTGCTACAATGGATGAAAGATTATTATTACTCGATGAGGCATAGAAAAAGAAACCGTTATCATTGTTGTTTGTGACTATTGATGACAGCATGTTGCTATTGGAAGAAGTATGGATGAGGAGGCCATTGTAAGTGTTTAAGGAAGCTTCTATATTTTGAAGGGTGTTGCTTGATGAGGCATACAGGAAAATACCATTACCGTTACTATTTGCAGTGCTGTTTGTGATACTTCCGTTTTGGGTGCTTCTATAATACATTCCATTGCCCCAATCGGCTAATATCAAGTTCTTAATTGTAACATTGTTTAGAGTTGCAGAAGGATTATAAACATAAACTCCAGTACTTCCCCCAGTATCAATACCATCTACAGTGTACCCAGCGCCATCAAAGATTACATTGCTCGAGGTAATCTCGATGCATTTGGTTGCACCGCTGTTTAATATGTTTGTTGTGAGCACGTATAAACCAGGTGCAGAAATTACAGTGCATGAACTTATTGGTGTTAGGATATTTGAATTAATTTCATTTGTGGGTTCTTCTTCAATAGGTGTAGGCTCTGAAACTGGTTGTATTGTGGAATCAATAGATGTCACAGTTTGTGTATTTTGTGTCTGAACAGGTTCCTCAACAGAAGGACTTATAGAAACAGGACTATTTTTAAAAACAGCAGCAAAAACAAATGAAGCCAAGCCAAGAATTATTATTAAAGACACAGTTAAAGTTAAATTTAAAGAAAGTCCTCCCTTGCTCAACCCCATCAAGATTAACTGGAATTACTACTTATATAGTTTTCTGCACTATAAAGTATAGTTATGAAAAACCTCAATTAAGTGCAACAAAATATGTATCACTTTAGAAAGATTAAAGTCTAAAAGCTACCGATAGAACATATAGTTTTTATCAAAAAGCTACCGATAGAAAGGT
>JACQIA010000088.1 GCA_016198705.1 Candidatus Aenigmatarchaeota archaeon | reverse complement strand
CTATTATGGAAAAAGATTTTTTATCAATTTTAGATTTAAACAAGAAAGAAGTTCTTGATACTCTAGAGTTAACTGAAAAAATAAAAGAATCTCCAGAACAATATTCCAGTTCTCTATCCCAAAAAACTTTAGTCATGTTTTTCGAAAAACCTTCAACAAGAACCAGACTTTCTTTTGAAATAGCCATGACGCAGCTAGGAGGACATGCAATATTTTTCAGCAAAGACAGCCATTTTTTGTCAACAGGAGAAGACATTTTCGACACAGCAAAAGTCATTTCTAAATACGCTGATTTTTTGATGGCACGTGTATATTCCCACGAAACTCTCCAACAGTTTGCGAAGTATTGTGATATCTCTGTCTTAAATGGCTTGTCAGATTTAGAGCACCCATTTCAAGCACTGGCCGATATAATGACTGTAAACGAGCTCAAGGGATTGAAAGATGTGAAAATTTCTTATGTTGGAGATGGGTACAATGTTTGCAATTCTCTGATGCTGATATGTGGTATGTTAGGAGTAAACATTGCTATAGGATGCCCAAAAAAATACGAGCCAAACATAGAATTGTTGACTGATTCGATGAAACCTTTTGTTGAACTAACAGAAAATCCTGAGGATGCAGTAAAGGACGCCGATGTAATTTATACCGATACTTGGATATCAATGGGGTTGGAATCTGAAAAAGAAAAACGAACGAAGATATTCTCACCTTATAAGGTGGATCAAAATCTTATGAAACTTGCAAAGAAAGATGCCATCTTCCTACATTGCCTACCAGCTCATAAAGGAATGGAAGTTACTAAAGAGATAATAGAAGGTCCTCAGTCAGTGGTTTTCCAACAGGCTGAAAATCGATTACACGTACAAAAGGCGGTTTTAGTTACTCTTGGTAAATAATTTTTGAAAGATTAATTACTTTTGCAATAGAATATTAGTTATGCTCAAAGATGAAGTAATAAAAATTCTGCACTCCGTTGGCATACGAACGAGTAAAGAAGTTTTAGAAGTGCCTCCTCAAGAAATATTCGGTGATATAGCCTTTCCATGTTTTGGTTTAGCCAAGCAAGAACATAAGAATCCGCAGGAAATTGCTGGAGAATTGGTTAACAGAATAAGAATTTCTAAAAATCCACTGATAATAAAAACTGAAGCTCGAGGTGGGTATGTTAATTTCTTTTTCTATTGGGAAAAGGTTGGTGAAAAAATTTTAAGCCAAATTTTGTCTAGGAGAAAAATTAATATAGGAAATAGGAAAAAAATAATGATCGAATACTCACAACCCAATCCTGTGCATCCGATGCACATAGGCCATGCACGAGGCACGTTTTTAGGCGACGCTTTAGCCAACATATACGATTATCTAGGCTATAGAACAATTCGTGCAAACTACATGAATGATATTGGTTTACAAGTAGCACGTCTAGTTGCAGCCTATAAGTTATGGGCAGAAAATAAAAAACCAAAAGGGAAACCTGATTTCTGGTTGTGGCAATACTATGTGAAATTCCATGAAGAATTAAGTAAGAATGCAAAACTGGATGAAAAGGCTAGGGAATTATTGAGAAAGTTTGAATTGGAAAGAAATAAAGCAACCATCAAGATATGGAATAAGATTGTAAAGTGGTGTGTGCAAGGATTTAATGAATCTTACAGAAATCTCGGGATAAAGTTTCATGTTTACTTCTACGAAAACGAATTTCGTGAGGCTGGTAAAAGTCTTGTTGATAAGGCATTAAATAATGAAATAGCATTTAGGTCGCCTGAAAACGCGATAGTTGCCAATTTAGAAAAATACGGGTTGCCGAACTGCATACTTCTTAGATCTGATGGCACTGGTTTATACATAACAAGCGATTTAGGCTTGACATTTAAGAAATTTCAGAAATATCAATTGGACAAATCAGTATGGGCTGTTTCTTCTCAGCAAAATCTTCATTTCAAGCAATTATTTAAAATTTTGGAATTGCTAGATTACAAATTTGTAAAAGATTGTGAGCATTTTTCTTTTGAGCATGTAAATCTGCCTGAAGGGAAGATGTCTTCTAGAGAAGGCAAGGCTGTGATGCTGGATGAGGTGATTACTAGCTTAACAAAGCAGGCATTAGAAGAAGTTGAGAAAAGGAATCCCAGACTCTCCAAACAAAAGAAATTAGGCATAGCTAAAAAAATCGCTGTTGGCGCTTTGAAATACTCAATTCTAAAAATAGAACCAGAGAATTCGATTACATTCGATTGGAAGCAAATGCTTAGCTTTGAAGGCAATACAGGACCTTATTTGCAATACGCGCACACAAGATGTTTAGGGATATTGAAAAAAGCCAAAAAGCACCAAATAGTTTTATTTTCAAAATTGTCATTGCATGAAAAGCAGTTGATTAAAGTCTTGATGAATTTTGATGATGTTTTATTAGATTCTGCTAAAAATTACAGGCCCAACTTTATTTGTAATTATGCGTATGAAATTGCAACTGCTTTCAGCAATTTCTATCAGAATTGTCCTGTGCTGAAGGCAAATGATAAAAAGCAAAGAGATTTTAGATTAACATTAGTCATGACAACGAAAATAGTTCTGGAAAATTCTTTGAAATTACTAGGCATTAAAGTGCCTGAAAGAATGTAATTAAAATCTAAACGCAAAATATAATGCCGATAGGAAAATAAATGCAATAGAAAGAGCAAAAGCCAAATCCGAAATTATTTTACCGCCGAACAAAAAGGTTTTTATAATTTCTACAGATAATACTATTCCGACTGCAAATCTAATAATGCTACCTATTCCTGGCATTTATATCATTTCCCAATAATTTCTTTAACTTTTTCAGCCACATAAATCGCAGCACTCCTTATACTTTCTTCCGTAGACGCTGCAATATGCGGTGTCAATAACAAATTATCATTTTCCTTCGCATATTTAACTAATGCATTCCCATTTTCAACCGGTTCTAAACTATAGACATCTAATGCAGCACCTGCTATCAGTCCGTCTTTCAAGGATTTCAATAATGCAGCTTCATCTACTATTCTACCCCTAGCAACATTAACTAAAAACGCATGCCTCTTCATAAGTTTCAATTCTTTTATCCCAATCATATTTTCAGTTTCTTTTGTAAGCATCGAATGAATCGTGATTATATCAGAGTTCTTTAAAACATTTTCCAATGAAGTCAGTTCTACATTTAATTCCTTCGATTTATCTGCATTAACATAAGGATCATATGCTATGACATTCATCCCAAATGCTTTAGCATAGTTCGCAACCTTGCCACCAATTCTACCCAATCCTATGACGCCTAGCGTCTTCCCTTCCAACTCTTTCCCAAAAAACCTGTATCTCTGCCACTTCCCCTTCTTCATGTTCTCAAATGCCCAAGGAATTCTTCTGATAAGGCTTAAAATCAAAGCAAACGTATGCTCGGATGTAGGCAAAGTATACGTTCCCGATAAATTAATTATTTTTATTTCCCTCTTTTCCGCTTCAACGACATCTATATGTTCGATACCAGTGGTAGCAGTTGCGATTACCTTAAGTTTTTTCGCATTTCTCAAAAGCGCTTTGTCAACTAAAGTTTCAATTCTTACTACCAATACATCAACATCTTTTATTTCTTTCAGCAATTGCTTTCTATCAAGTCTTTTGCTAACAACATTTCCTATTCGTTTGAATATTGCAACAACATCTTCAGGGAAATATTCCGGTTCTGTAATTAAAATCTTATACATATTCAGCTATCTCTTCTCTTACAATATTTTCTGCAAAACTAAAAAGCTCCTTTGCTTTATCCATTGTCTTAGCTTCAGAGTTAATTTTTATCGCTGGCAAAGTATTTGAAGGTCTGATCAAAACCCAACCATCACTATTAATAATCTTTATGCCATCCAGGTCAATTATCTTATGCCCAAGACCAGAAAACCTTTTCTTCAAATTTTTCATTATATTAAATTTAAAGTTATCTGGGCACACTATCTCTTTTACTGATATCGACGGATATATGGGTATGGCATCTACAAAACTAGAAATAGGTTTATCGCTATTTGACAACAATTCAACCATTTTCACACCTGCGAATACACCATCGTCAAAACTAAAGATATCTGAAAAGAATAAATGATTGCTATGTTCACCGCCAAATATTGCGCCTTCTTCTAACATCCTGTTTCTTATGTATGCCCTACCAACTCTGTTAACTAAAGGTATTCCGTTATGTGCTTTAATTATTTCTTCAACAGCATTCGAGCAACAGACATCAAAAACTATCTTCGAATTTTTATTAGCCTTTAAAATTGACGATGCAAAGATTGGAATTGTTACATTGCCAGATGATATGTATCGTCCCTTTTCATCTACGAATGCAACCCTATCTCCATCGCCATCAAATGCTATTCCCACATCAGCCTTTTCCTCAAGCACCACACTTCTAAGCGCTTCTAATGCTGCTTCTGTCGGGTCTGGAGAACGGTTTGGAAACCTCCCGTCCAGCTCTTTGTTTATCGTCACCACATCGCAACCAAGTCTTTCTAAAATTGATGGGGCTGTCAATGCACATACACCGTTTCCTGTATCCAGTACAACTTTTAATTTCTTTTTCAATTTTACTTTGCCAACTACAAACTTTATGTACTCATCAACGATTTCACGATGACTGATAGAACCTTTTTTAGTGGTATCGAATTTCTGTTCTATGAAAATTTCTTTAACTTTTTCCAGTCCCAAACTTTCCGATATACTAATGCCATTCTTGCCACATAATTTAAAGCCATTCCACTCGGGCGGATTATGCGAGGCAGTGATCATCACACCACCATCTTTCTTCAGATATTCTATGGAAAAGTACACTACTGGTGTTGTTACTATACCAACATCAATTACATTGCAGCCAACAGAAATCAATCCTTTAATCAATGCAGCTTTCAATACTTCACCACTCAACCTTGCATCCCTACCGACTATGATTTCCTTCCCGCTGCCTATGTAAGTACCAAATGCTTTACCAATATTTTCAGCAATTTCTGTAGTGAGGTCTTTACCAAAAATTCCCCGTATATCATATGCCCTGAATATATGCTCATCCATCATAATTTTCATCAATAAATTGCCTGGCAAGCTCTAATTCTTTTGCATTCCTTGGATCTATCCAAAACCCATCAATCTGAATATAACCAAGATTGTAATTATTTTTAATAAGCAACTGTATAGCGTCAGTTAACTCATATTCATTCCTTTTAGAAGGCCTTATCTTTTCTATAAAGCCTAAAATTTCATTAGGTAAAATAAACAGCCCAGCTAAAACAAGGTTAGATACAGCCACCTCTGGTTTTTCAACTATGCCTATTATCCTATCCCCATTCACCTCAACAACACCATATTTGCTCACATCTTCCATTTTCTTGACAGCTATGATGCCGTCATGATTAGATTTCATTTCTAAAATTTTCCCTATAGACGATCGTTCGAATATGTTGTCACCATAAACAAGAAGAAACTTGTCTCCATTAATTTTTCCTTTAGCATACCTAACAGCATCAGCTGTTCCACCCTTAGGATTTTCTTGGAAAACATAATTGATGTTTAATCCCAAACTTTTCCCATCCTTAAAAAAATCCATTATCTGTTCTTTCTTATGATGAACAACCATCACTATATCCTTAACCCCATATTTCTTCAGAATCTCGATCGTATATTGCAGAAGTGGTTTGTTATTATACCTTGTCATAACTTTTGGTATTTCATCACCAATTACTGATCTTAACCTGGTACCTAACCCAGCTGCGAGAATCACTGCCTGCATTATATCACTTCAAATCCAATCTCATCTCTCTTCCATGTTTTCTAAATCCAAGCTTTCCATAGAAAGGAAAATTTTCGTCGTTACAATTAAGGATAACCTTGTAGCATCCTGCATCTTTTGCAGCATCTATTGCTTTTTGCATTACAGCCTTGCCAACACCCATACTTCTGAAGTCTTTATGAGTGACTACATCCTCTATATGTCCAACCAATCCGCCTTCATGGATGAATTTTTGTTCAATGAGCAAGGTAGTAGAACCGATAACTTTTCCATCTTCATTAATAGCAACAAAAATTTTATAATAAGGGTTTGATTTTATTTTTTTGAAAATTACTCCCGCTTTCCTGATATCAAGATTAAAACTTCTTAGGTGGTTAAGTGTTTCTAAAAATCCCTTCTCTAAGTCCCTCTCTTCCAATTCTCTTACTACAAAATCCATGCAATCACTTTACAGTTACGCTTTTCGCAAGATTTCTGGGACGGTCGGGATCAAAGCCCCTTAAAGTTGCAAGCTGATAAGCAAGAGTCTGTATTGGAATTATTTGTGCAATCGGATTTGTATTACCAACTTCTGGAACTTTTATATAAAAATCAAACACTTCATTGTTCTTTGAAGCAACCCCAATAATATACCCACCTCTGGTTTTAATTTCAATCGCATTTGATATGATCTCCTTCTCATTTTCTTCAGATACAAAAACAATGCAAGGCGTTCCCTGCTCTATCAAGGCAATAGTCCCATGTTTCAATTCCCCACCAGAAAAGCCTTCTGCATGTATGTACGATACTTCTTTAATTTTCAATGCCGCTTCCAGCGCAGTAGGATACTGTAAACCTCTGCCAATCAAGAATATATGATTAGAGTCTTTCAATCTTTCAGACAATTGCTTTATTCGCTCCCTAATGTTTGCCGATGTCAAGTTGTATATCAAATTCCACAGATACTTTAATTCTTTCTTCCCCTCTTCGTATTTCCCAACAAGTGCATATATCAACAAAGTTAGTATCGCTAATTGAGAAGTATAGGTTTTAGTTGCAACCACGCAAATCTCAGGTCCAGCATGCATCATCAATGACTGGTCTGAATATCTGTGCAATGAAGAGCCCATGACATTCACAAGCGATATGATTTTGCTGTTTTTATTTTTAGCGGTTTTTACAGCTTCTAAAACGTCAGCAGTCTCCCCACTTTGAGAAACAGCTATCACCAAAGTCTTGTCAGTCAAGAAGTGCTCGTAACTTGGAAACTCTGAAGCAACAACCACATTCACGTGCATCTTTGCAATCTTTGAAAACAGATAGCTCGCAGTCAAGCACGCATGATAGGAGGTACCACAAGCAACAAAGAAAATACCCTTGGCTTCCTTAATCTGTTGGACTATTTCAAAAATTATAGACTTGTCTTGTTCTACAGCCCTTTGTATAGTTTCAACCTGCTCTGATATTTCTTTCAGCATGAAGTGATCGAAATTTCCTTTCATCGCCTGTTCTATGTTCCATTCTACAGTATCCACAGGCCTGATTACTTCTTTATCTTCCAGAAGGTTGAAAATTTTCAAGCTATTTCCAAAGATTATCACATCACCATCATGAAGATACGTGACATCTTTTGTATGCTCAATGAAAGATGGTATATCGCTTGAAACAAAATGGCCATCGTCTGCAGCACCCAATACCAATGGAGCACCCTTTCTGGCAGCAATCAACTTTTTTTCATCAGCATTTAAAACCAACACAGCATAACTTCCTTCTATCTTTCTTAATGCGTCTATCGTAGCTTTTTCGAAATTTTTCCCATTTCTCATTTCAAATTCTATCAAATTTGGTATAACTTCTGTATCAGTGCTGCTATAGAAACTGAATCCATTTTCCTTCAGAAAATTCCTCAATTCCTGATAGTTTTCAACAATCCCATTATGGACAACAGCAATCTTTTTGTTGTTGGAAAGATGCGGATGAGCATTTTCTTTAGTCACACCACCGTGAGTAGACCAGCGGGTATGTGCGATTCCGATGCTTCCCTTTACACTTGAAAAATCCAATTTTTTATCAACTTCTTCAATTTTGCCAATATCCTTCTTAACCAAAATTTCCCTATCAGAAATACCAGCAACACCGCAGGAATCGTAACCGCGATACTCCAATTTCTTTAGACTATTCAGCAGAAGACTGCCAACATCATTTCTGTTGCCAATGTAACCGACTATACCGCACATGTTATCACTAAAAGAAGTTTGTCAGGATTGCGACAGGTTGACAGACGCGCTTTTGACATCCTTCATCCAGGTTAAAATTTGGGATTGAATCTCTTTAAAAGAAATCTAAAAGGGTTTGTGTAACAATGGTATATTTCT
>JACQIA010000089.1 GCA_016198705.1 Candidatus Aenigmatarchaeota archaeon | reverse complement strand
TAATTTTATTTTTACTAATGTCTATAATTTTCGCATTTTTGTTACCTGATAATTTATTCTATATGTCTTTAATTCTTATTCTAATTTCATCTACATACTCATTTTTTATTAAGGCTAAATCTAGACCACCACTCGATCTAATTTATCACGGATTAAGCCCAGCTATAATTTTTATAATGGTTAGTTCTTTTTATATACAATTTGATTTTGCTATTTTGTTTTCAATGGTTATAATTTTTAACATATTTTTGATAATACAATTGTTGCAAGAAATACGGGATTTTGATGTTGACAAAAAATTTATAAAAACAACTGTTATAGTTATCGGCAAAAGAAATTCTATTAAGCTATCGATTGTCTTGCTGATATCTTTGTTGTTTATAGTTTTAGCAGGCGTAATTATTTCTATATTTCCAATTAAATCTTTAATATATCTTCCCTTATCTTACTTCTTGTTTGAACCTCTATATGATAGTTTGAATAATAAGAGGCGCGAACAACTTCTGTTGTACTATTTCAGAAGAAGATTGATTCAATTGACAATAATTTTCTTTATATTATTTTTGGTGCTGAATTTTATTTAGACAATATTTAAAAATCCTAAGAGCAATATGAAAATATTTATTGCAAGAGGAATAACTAAAATAACTGGCCTCTTTTCTAATAATTGTCTGACTTTTTTAAATAAAAACATGATTAAGAATGGTACTAAACTCAAGTAGAGTAACGCCAAATTCTTGCCACCATATAAGAAAAATATTCCACCATTCAGAAGAATTATTGTAAATGACATAAGTATTATCAATTTCAATGAAAAGCCTTTTCCTAAAATTTGAACTGTAGTTTTTATTTTATTCTTTTTATCTATTTGATAATCATAGCGTTGGTTTAAGATTTCTGGTATTAGTGAACCTAAGAAAAATGAAAATAATGCTAATATCGTAATCGAATTAATTCCAGTATTAATAAAAATGCTTAGTGATATTAAAGGACCAATAAATGCATGTGATAACACATCTAAAGGTGGTTTTGACTTCAATCGAAAATGTCTTTCAGAATACAGAAATCCTATGGTCAAAATTAATATGACAAGTACGAAATTTGAGTTTGCGATTGTCATAGAAATTAACGATGCTGATATTGCTAAAATCAAAGTTATGATAAGCGCTTCTTTCAGTGTAATCTTTTCATTGATTATTAAATTTTTATGGAAAAATTTCCTCCTTTTTTTCAAATGGGTTTCTACTTTTGCATCTTCTAGATCATTAAAACTGTAAATTGTCCAAATTGCTAGCAAATTTGATATTAAAATTAATGCAAAATCAGATGCAACAAAGCTTCGTGTTATCAATGTGGAAAAAATTAAAATATAGAATACTGCAATCGTAATGTTTTTGAATCTTATTAGAGTTAGTAAATCGTTTATTTCCATTTAATTCACTTTATATCTAATCGGAATTTAGAAGAGTGCTTTAAATAATAACTTTAATCCAGTCCACACAGTGAACTTTTTACGTTTTTCCGTATCTGAAAGCGACATTGTGACAAGTTGTTTAAAACTCTCATCATTTTCCAATTTTTTAATGGCACGATTAAATAACCATTTGAACTTGCCTACAAACTTCGATAATAAAATATATTTCATGTAAGGTTCTATATAAATTTTCGACATTCCCTTTTGATATTTTCTAAATATTTTTTCTGAAAAATCACCTTGTTCTAGCGCTTGATTGATAACTTGTGAAGCAATCTTTGCGCTTACTAAGCCAGGCCCAATGCCCTCTCCTGTAAATGGATCTATCAAAGCTCCAGCATCGCCAAGCAAGACAAAACCATTTCCGTACAATTTCCTTTTATTCATAACTAAAGGCAAATTCCAGCCTCGTAAACTCCCTTCAACTATTTCAGCATCTTTAAACCTTTCACTTAGTATTGGATTGTTTTTAATTTCTCTGAATAAAAGTTCCTGTAAGTTTATATTATTCTTTTGAACATTACTGGTTGACATACCTAATCCAACATTTGCCATGTTATTCTCAAGTGGAAATATCCAAAAATATCCTGACATCAAACTCTCAAAGAAATATAATTCTAATTTTGGACTGAGATCTTTAATATTTTTATAATAAATTCGCAAAGCAGAAGCATGATGTTCAGGCTTGAATTCAGCTAGACCCATTTCGCGTGCTATAACAGAAGTTGCCCCATCTGCACCCACTATAATTTTAGATTTTAAGATTTTCTCTTGCTTTGTTTCATAATCCATTCCTTTTATTCCAACTACTTTGTTGTTTTCAAGAACTAAACCCGTTACAGTAAACCCTTCCATAGTATCAACCAAACTCTTTGCCTTTTGAAAAAGTATATTATCGAATACAAGCCTTCTTACTACATGGTAGGGTTCGTCAAATCCTATTTCAATTTTTTGATTTTTTAGATAGAAAAGTGCCCCTTTAAATATGCCGTGCGGATTAGATTCGATATCATCAATTAAATCCAACTCTTTTAGAATAGCCTCCGACTTACCAGTAATACCGTCACCGCAAGCTTTATCTCTCGGGAATCTTGCTTTATCGACCAGCAGAACTTTATGGCCATATTTACTTAGGAAAATGGCACAAGCTGATCCAGACGGACCTCCGCCTACAATAATTACATCATATTCTGATTTTACCATTAATTCCACTCGATTATAATTTTTTTATATTAGTAATAAATATTATAAACTCTTTTTAAAGCTGACTGTTATATAAGCAATTAAATAGAAAAATGAGATAATTAAGATCATAAAAGACGATTTCATATGTCTAAACCAAAATATAGCATCATCATTCCTACGAAAAATGAAGAAACTACTATAGGAAAAGTATTGTCTTCTATTCCGAATAAATTACGGCATCATTCGGAGATTATTGTGGCGGATTCTTCTGAAGATTCAACGCCAGAAATAGCTAAATTATTCAACGCAAAAGTCATAAAAATTAATAAAGGAGGAAAGGGAAGAGCTGTTAAAGAAGCTATAAAAATAAGCAGGGGGGGCATACTAGTTTTTTTAGATGGGGACGGGACCGATCCATCAGCCTATATACCAATGTTGTTGGAAAAACTAAAAGGTTGCAACTTAGTCTTAGGATGTAGGGATTTAAGTAAAACTAAAGACAAGACCACAAAGATATTTTTTATGATTTATAAATACGGTTTTGTTAATTTGTTTTTAAGGAAATTCAGAAAAATGGGGCCTGATGTCTCTGATCCATTAGCAGGATTTAGAGTTATTCGCAAAAGGGATTTCAATAAATTAGACATCAGAAGCAACAATTTCGAAATAGAAGCTGAGATGAATGCTAAAGCACTAGCTCTAGATTATAAAATAAATGCCGTTCCCATTCCTATAAAACTTAGAGATGGTGGGATATTTGGAAGTAAACTTTTGTTAAATCCTAAGGAGCTAGCCAAGATTATAGCCAATGGATTTAGCTAATAAAATTTCGAGTGTTCTATCAAGTTTATTTAGCAAGGAACAAAATCATTTAATTATGAACAATGTTAGTAAGGTTCTAAGCTTAGAGAAATCGCTTAAAATCCTACAAAAGTATCAAATACATGTTCCTAAATCAAAGTTTGCAAAAACACTGCAGTATGCAATAAATTATGCTAAACAAATAGGTTATCCAGTTGCTATCAAAGTGGTTAGTTCATCAATAACTCATAAAACCGATGTAGGTGGAGTTCAATTGAACATTAGAAATGAGATGGAATTGAAATCTGCTTACCAAACTTTGCTTAAAAATGCTAAAAGGAAAGCGCCTAAAACTAAAGTCGATGGAGTGCTTGTTCAAAATATGATAGATGGTGGATTGGAGATAATCATTGGTTGTAAATCAGATGAGCAGTTCGGGCATGTTATTATGTTTGGCTTGGGTGGAATATTTACAGAAGTTTTTAATGATGTTGCTTTCAGAATAGCTCCTATAAACAAGCAAGATGCAGAATCTATGATAAGGGAAATAAAAGGATATAAAATACTGCAAGGTTACAGAGGCATAAAATACGATATTGCATCTTTGACGAAAATTTTATTAAACACATCAAAATTATTAGAAAAAAATCCCAGAATAAAAGAGATTGATATTAATCCTGTAGTTGTCTTGAGTAAAGATGCCATAGCTGTTGATTCTAGAATAGTCTTTGAATGAAATTATTATAGTTGAAGATTTAGAACTATTTTATAGTTGGTTTAATGGTCCTTCTAGAATTGGCTGTGATAGTATTAACTATTTTGCTGGTTTACTTTGTCATCAAGGATTTGAGATGGCGATACAAATTTGAGCAAAAGATTAAAGAATGGTTAGACAAGGAAGAAAAAAGGATTCGACAAGACGCAATACAGAGGAGTGCTCGCGTATTATCTGGAAAAACTTTAGAGAAGTTCGTCCCTTTTTTAGATAGGTTCACTTATAATCCACATGATGTGAGATGGTTAGGAGATCCCATAGATTTGGTAATTTTTGATGGATATTCTGATAATGGGAATATACGTCAGATAGTGTTTTGCGAAATTAAATCTGGAAACAGTAAGCTGTCAAATATTCAAAGGAAAATTAAAGAATTGGTTGAGCAGAAGCAAATAAAATGGGTAGAATTTAAATTTTAAGCCTTTTTATTTGTTTACATAACACCTTTGTATTTAGACTTAAACCAAAGATACGCAATTGGATAAAGTAGTTTTTGATATGTTAAAGTGAAATTATAAAGTTTGTTGAAAAATTTTAGTGTGTCTTTTTTAGAATAGGTTTTATAATTAAATTTTAGCCAATTGATTGCTTTGCCAATCATAATTTCCCACATAAAACGATTTACTATAGACGCTTTAAATTGGTTGTCGAATTTTTCATCAACTAATTTCTTATACTGAAGCCCCTGAGTAATGCTATTAGCAGCTAAATAGCCAGAAGTCATTGCATATCTCATTCCGAACCCCCATAAAGCTTCTTGTAAACCACCAGCCTCACCGACAAATAGACTGTCATTTTCTTGAAGTTTTTGTGGATATATAAAATTACCAATGCCACCAACACCCTTTTCATTTTTTATTTTTACATCAAAGAGTTTGATGGCTATTTCTTTAGTTCTTTCCAAGCATTTATTTACAAGATGAAATTTATCATATAAAACAGTAGCTATACATCCGTAGCCTTCAGTTACTAAAAGATAGGAATATGCTTTATATGTGGCTTCAGTATTGACAATTGCTACAGCTGTATCCTCTATTTCAGTATCAAAAACAATACCTCTATCTATTCCAAAGAGTCTACCACTAGGCTTAGGACCTGTTGCAATAATATCTGCTTTACTTTCGAATTTTGTGTTATAGCTTATTTGCACACCTTTGTCAATAGCTTGTCTTTTGAGACCTTGATCTATACTATCCACCATAGTACCCCGCTTAACTAAATAAAACATTGGTCTTGAAAAATTAATCTCAGACGTTTTTCTACCATCCGTAAGAAAAACTTTTTTAAAAGGATTGCAATGGAAATTAACTTTTATGTTCATTTCTTTTAAATCTTCTAAAATACTAATTTCATTAGTCCAATTCTCTAACCCTTGCAAATCCCCTTCAAATCTCGCTCCACTATCCTTTCGCACATCAAATACATTTACTTTAAAGCCCGCTTCAGCTAAATTTATGGCGGCTGACAAACCTGACAAACCTGCACCTAAAATATTAAACTGTCGCATAAATAAACTGTTGTTACCGTACTTTATTTAAGCATATGAAACTTATTTATAAGGTCAATTGGTATGGCTAAAAAATATAAAATAATTTATGAGAGAAGCCTATGTATAGGTGCAGGTACGTGCGTTGCTATCAACCCTAAATCTTGGGAATTAGACAATAGTGACAATAAGGCGAATTTATTTAATTCTAAAATAAAAGAAGGAGCTGCAGATGTTTTTGAGTTGGAAATTGACGAATCTACTCTTCAAATAGAAATAGAAGCAGCTAAAGGATGTCCTGTTAATTGTATTCATATAATAGATGTGGAAACTGGAGAACAATTAGTTTAGTTCTGCTAATTTTGAAATATCTTTTATTTAAAAAGCCAATCTTAAAATATCATCTAGTACTATTCCCATTCTGATAAATTTTTCTGATAGTGTGCTATGATCATAATCTGAAAATAAATCATAATTCCTATTTTTGATTTTTGCCAAAACGAATTTATATTTTGAAATAAATAGAGCAGAAGCTAATCTCAATCTGAAACTAGAAGTCGATTTTATATATTTTTCACCGCTTGAAAATAATTTATAAATTTCGTTCACTTGGCTTCTAGCAAAGTTACTTAATTCTCGGCAATTTTCATTTAGTTTGTTTGGCTCTATATTAAACTTTTCTATATCTTCCTTTGGAATGTTGAGTTTTTTAGTTCTTAGATCTTTCCTAAAATCTCTCAACAAATGCGTCAAATCTGCTGCAGTTGCACAAGTTTTTGATATGCCATTCATAATTTTTGTATCTAAATTGGGATTTGTAATTATTAGACCGAAGTTAGCGAAACTTCCACCAACATAATATGCGTATTCTGACAACCACTTTTTTGTAACAATTTCATTCCTTTTAAGTTCAAGTTCAAAAGCTTTTATATAATTATCAATGACGTATCTTTTTATCTTAATAGCGATTTTTTTATCAAATTTCCTTAATAGGATAAGTCCAGTTTCATAATCATTTAAATTTTTGAGCTGCTTGCCGGCAAAAATATTTTCTATCACCTTTCTTTCCCTCAGTAAAAATCTGATTTTTTTATTTTTAGGCAAGTGATTACGGTCGATAGTATCATCAATCCATCTTAGAAAATAGTAGAGTAAAAATGCTATTTTTTGCATTTTTTGAGTAAACAAAGTCTTTATTAAAAGATACCAAAGCTTGTTTTCTCTTTTTGAAATTACAATAGCTCTGTTCAGCAGATTATATTCTAGAGACATAACTCACTTTTAATTAACTAAAAGTATAAATAAAAGAATTAGTTTTATAGTTGTTGAAAGCAATGCAAAAATTATTTAATAGACTGGCTAGAGAAATGCATGTTAAGCCGTTAAAAATGCTATTTATATCAATTTTCATACTTAATTTTATCGTAGGAATACTCGATTTTTACCTTATGGTAAAGCTAACTTTATTAGCTTTTATAGGTTGTATTCTAACATTATTGATTAATTTGCCCCTAAAGTCATTATTCAAAACTAAACGTCCAAGAATGGATAAATATCAGGAAATGGAATACGGCTTCCCTTCTTTCCATACGCATGTAGCATTTACCATTGTAACTATATACTCCTTCTACTTTAGATTGTTATTTATACCTTCTTTTGGTTTCGCTACTTTTGTAGGCATTAGTAGATTAATGACTAAATCTCATAATTTCATCGATGTGATTTTTGGCAGTATTTTCGGTGTATTGACAGGTATTGCTATATTACTTATTTGAAAAAATTATTTTAAAGGTGATGCTTTGCAATTAAACAAAATCTTTTATATGCTATACCCAGTTCATTTTCCTAGAAATTTCTTACAATTTTTAATAAGTGTAATTCTATTTTATTCTATATTTGGACAAATTTCTTTAGAAAGCGCTTTGATAGGCGGCATTGCATTTACTCTATCTTACCAATTTACTTATGCTTTAAATGACGCTATTGACTACAAGTATGATATTAAAGATAAAAGTATAATTAAGAAAAAATTGGCCCTTCATTATCCATTGCACAGTGGAGTTGTGAAAACTAAAGAGCTGCTATTGTTTTCAAGTGCGGTTTTTGTTATTGGCACCCTTTTAGCATCTAAAATTAATTTAACGTTTTTTACGATTCAAATGTCGTTACTCATTTTCACTTTTTTTCACTCGAATCCTTTTTTTCGTATAAAAAAATTTAGTTTACTTCTGTATGCTAATATGATTGTAATACAATTTATAAAATTTTCATTGGGATGGTTCACACAAACAACAACTTTTGAATCATTCCCTTTTTGGCTATTTGTTTTGCTTTCTTCATTTTATGTATTAGTTTACCGCATTTACAAGTCGCATTTTTCAGCTCAATTCAGCTTGTTTAATATTTCTAATTTATTTGTCATTTCTATTTTAATCATTTCATTCATATTTTCTTTGCTCCTATATAAGATGCCATTAGCAATAGGTATGACTACGCTTTTTGGTCTATTTTGTTATTACTATAGTACAAGATTAAAAAGTTTAAAACAAAAAATGCAAATTGGCATGATACTTATTTATATTATGTCTTTATTTGCAATAATTTCTATAATTTTGGTTAGGACGGATTCCACTCTATACTCTGTTAACTATAATCTTATTCAGGCGTTAAATGAATTTAGTAAACTTTTTTAGTTCAAAATCGATTATTTATTGATGAAGATTAAGCTATCAGCTACATTTGAAGGCAAGTGCTCTATTTGTGGTAAAAAATCTGTCGTATTTAGTGCTGGTGATGAGGACACACATAAAACAGTTACAGTATGCAAGTCCTGTGCTGATGATTTTGGCAGCAAACCAACTGCAGAAATTATAGAAGAATATGGGAAAAAGGATGATAAAGCATTTGAAGAAGGATTGCGAGTAGAGAAAAAGGGTACAGCCAGTTAGGATTTAAATATATAAATTAGATCTAAATAATTCCATAACATGGATAAAAAATTAATTATCTTATTAATTGCCATTATTTTGATTTCCACTATAGGATACTTTTCATTCACAGGTTTTTTTGTACGTCAAGATATACAGCAGGATTATACCAAAGAAACTTCTGTAGTGGCCAGAGTGATAGACGGAGATACAGTCGAATTAATCGATGGAGAAAGAGTTAGATTAATAGGTATAGATACAGCTGAAAAAGGCCATGAATGTTACAAGGAATCCACTGATCGATTACGTGAATTGGTGGAAGGAAAAGATGTGATTTTAGAGCGGGATGTAGAAAACAAGGATAGATACGATAGATTATTGCGCTTTATTTTTTTGGGCAAGGAAAACATTAATGTGAAATTGGTCAGAGAAGGCCTTGCAAAGATGTACACAATAAAACCAAATGTGAAATATCATGAAGATATCCAGCAGGCATTTCTAGCTGCCAGAACCGAGTCTGGATGCCTTTGGTCTTCTTGATTTTGTTAAATAAAGCGGACCTCTATATCCGCATTTAGGATTGTAACATTGGTACAACAAACCAAGCCAAGGGAGAAATTTCATAGTGTTTTTCTTACAATTTGGGCACTTCATTTATTTTCAAACCCTTCTATTTTTCCTATTCTCCTTTTATGCCTTTCTTCATTTGAAAATGGGGTTTCTATCCATAATTTGACTGCTTCAATTGCTTCCCCTTCTGTCAAAAACCTAGCTCCTAAAGACAGAATATTAGAATTATTATGAGTCCTAGAAAGTTTTACAATATTTAATGAGCCACCATAATAGACTGTAGCTCTTATTCCTTTGATCTTATTAGCAGCTATTGCTTCACCCTGGCCTGAGCCACCTATAACTATACCTAAGTTTTCTTTCGGATTCTTAGCAACCTTCTTTGCTACGGGGATTATAAAATCAGGATAATCGTCCGATGGGTCAAGACTGTTAGCTCCTAAATCTTCATACTCAAAATTCAATCCATCTAAATATTCTTTAATTTTCCCTTTCAATTCAAATCCTGCATGATCAGAACCAATGATTATTTTCATATCCTACCAATCTCTTCCGCTATCAAAGGCGCTACAGATACTTTACTGAACTGACTTTCTATAGTATCAGTAGAAATTATCTCATCAACTTCAGCATTCTTCAATTTCTCTATGGAATTTCCTACAAACAAACCATGTACACACGCACTGATTATTTTATTCGCACCACTTTTTTTAACCAATTCGCAAGTTTTAGCCATCGTTCCTCCTGTGTTAATCATATCATCAAGTACCAAAACCGTCTTACCCTTAACATTTTTTATCTCATTTGGCACTATACCAGATTCACCAAAATACTCCTTTCCACTTGCTACATATTCTTCTCTTCTGGTTTCTAAAAAAATTACCTCGCCTTCATTCAACAAATAACTACTTCCTTTACCTGGCAGTACTGTCGTGAAATCTCCGTAGTTATCTTTCACATACCGAGAAATTAATGGCGCTGCATTAAGATTTTTAATATCCATATTAAAGAAATCAAAATCGCTTTCACCTTTCGCAAAATGCAAATTTATCACGCATATTTTATTGATCTTAAAATTTTTTATTAACTTAAGAATAGCGCCGGAACTAACTGCCTCACCGTCCTTAAACCTTTTATCTTGCTTGCTGTACGGCATGTAAGTTAGAATTAACGAGACTTTCTTAGGTTCCATATCTTTTATCGCATCTAGCGTCAGGAATAATTCAATAAGTGCATTGTTTTGGTTGGGATAACCAGATTGTATGATAACTACGTCTTCGCCTTCTAGATCCTCGTCAATTCTAACATAGAGTTCGCCATCAGGAAAATTCTTAAATTCTGTTTTCACTAAATGCATATTTGCCAATTCAGAAACTTCCTTAGATAAATTAGCGGCATTACTACAACCGACGATAAAAGTCAAGTTTTCCTCACCTCGTTTAACAAATCATAATATTTTTTAATAGATTCTACAACATTTTCTGAAAATATTACTTCTCTACCCAAACTAACCAGTGGATTTTTTACAAGTTTTATCTTGTTCAAATCAGCTTCACTACCACCCTGAGGTCCTATGCCCTGCAATAGAAACACTTTATTATGGCCTACTGTATTTTGTATGCTTCTTATGTAATCTTCTTGGACAAATCCAGTCAATCCAACAACACAACCGTCTGCATTAGTTCTTTTGACTTCACTTGCTATGAATTGGTAAGTTGGAGAGCCATTGATTTTTGTATTCACCATAAACAGTTCAGCCTCAGGATTTGACATTAATGTTAAAACAAACACACCAAGATTTTTATTATGCGCATCCTCTACTGCAGTTTGCATATTTCCAGCGAATGGAGAAAATGTAAACGCATCATAACCCATTTCATTAATCCAATGTATTGCTGAATCGTTAGTTGAGCCTATATCGCTAAGTTTGTGGTCTAAAATAGCAATCATACCCTCCTTACGAATCTTATCTGCTAAAATCTTAAGTAATTTTGTATCATTCAAGAAATACTGTGTATTTGGTTTTATCGAACAGCAATAGCCACTAGCCTTTTCAATGATATCAAGCGAGAAATTTAATATAGTATCACTGTCATCTTCAGACGAATATTTGTCTGGTATAACAAAATTCTTTCTTTGTCTAGGTAAAGCAGGGTCTAAGTTAATATTAATTATACTTTTCTTTTCCTCAACTGCATTTCTATACTTTTCAAAGAACATGCCATCTTTTAACATACTATCTACTATTTTTAAATACTTGATAAAGAATTAACATTTGGAATGTGATGACAACAAAAACAGAAGTTGCAACCGAGCTATTTGATATAGGCGCTATAAAATTCGGTGAATTTACTCTCAAATCTGGCATCAAAAGCCCTTATTACATTCAATTGAGACATTTAACCAGCCATCCTAATCTTTTGCTGAAAGTTGGCAAAATGCTTGGCGATTTTATAAAAGAAAACATACCAAATGTAGACAGACTAGTTGGAGTGGCGTATGCAGGCATACCTCTTGTAACTGCTGTATCTATTGCGTCTGGAATACCGTCATGCTACACAAGAAAAGAAATGAAGGAATATGGTATATCGAATTTGATTGAAGGCGAGATAAAAGACGGGGAAAACATAGTTGTTGTGGATGATTTAATCACTGATGGGCAAAGCAAGGTTGAAACTATAGAGAAAATAAAGAACGCAAATGTGAAATTCAATATGAAAGGGGTAGTTGTTTTGTTAGACAGGGAACAGGGTGGCAAAGAAACGCTAAATAAACATGGAATACCGCTATTTTCAGTCATGTCGATAACAGAAATTGCCAATTTGTTGAATGAAGAGGGTTTGATTGCAGACGCTAGTTATAAATCTATTGTAGAATATACCAAAAAGCATTCAAAATGAAAGGCTTATAAGATTAACTTTCCAACTATAGTGTGGGTTCCATTAATAAAGAAAATCTCAAAAATCGAGATGTAATTAGCGCAAAAGACTTTTCTCGTGAAGAGCTTGAATTTATTTTTGACATCTCTAAGGAAGTCAAAGAGAAGCCTGAAAGATTCAGAAATTCACTAAAAGATAAAATTATTTCAATGATTTTTTTTGAACCATCTACTAGAACCTATCAAAGCTTTCAAACTTCTGCAAAATCTTTAGGCAGCGATGTAATTGGGTTTGCAGAACCGAACAGCTCTTCTTATGGCGGTAAAGGCGAGTCGTTTCATGATACTATAAGAATTTTCGAAAATTACAGTGATTGCATAATTATTAGGCATCCAGCAGCTGGGTCAGCTAAATTTGCTGCAGAAATTTCTAAGAAGCCAGTTATCAATGCAGGCTCAGGATTCCAGGAGCATCCTACACAAGCAATGCTGGATTTGTTCACTATAAAAAGCGAATTCGGTGAGATAGACACACTTAACATAGGATTAGTTGGGGATTTGAGATACGGTAGGACTATTCCTTCTTTGTGCTATGCCTTATCGAAATTTGACGTGCAATTGAATTTTATAGCACCAGACACTCTACAAATTAGGCCGGAGGTAGAAGAATTTTTGGCTAGCAAAAGTATATCGTTTTCAAAGCAATCTGATTTGAATAAAGCGATAAATGATTTGGACGTTCTTTATGTTACTAGACTGCAAAAAGAAAGATTTGTTGATCCTACTGAATACCTTAAGCTAAAAGGTAGTTATCGAATAACTTTGGACAATATCAAAAATGTGAAAGAAGGAATGATTATCTTGCACCCACTACCAAGAGTGGATGAAATTTCGTCTGATATAGATAATACAAAATTTGCGAAGTATTTTGAGCAGGCTAGAAATGGTTTGTTCGTTAGGACAGCTTTGTTGAACCTGATACTAAGTTGATTTATTATGTCAGATGAAAAACTTTCAGTTAGCAAAATAATGAAAGGGACAGCAATAGACCATATACCTGCAGGCAGGGGTTATCTTGTTCAAAAAATTCTAAAGATAGATCCTAAGGCAAGAGCAGTAATCATAGCTAATGTTGATAGTAGGCAGTATGGTAAGAAAGATTTGATAAAAATAGAGGGTAAATTTTTAACTCCAAAAGAAGTCAATATAATATCACTGATAGCGCCAAATGCAACCATTAATAAAATAGAAAATTCTGAAGTTGTTGAAAAGGCCGAAGTAAAATTCCCAGATGTTATAGAAGAAGTTTTGAAATGCCCTAATTTATCCTGCATTACTAATTTAGAAAATGAGCCTATAGTTACCAAGTTTATTAAAGTTGGTAATAATTCTGTACAATGCTATTATTGCGATTCCTTGTTGAAGTATGGGGAAATTGTTGATAATCTTAAACTTTAGTTAACTCTGCCTTAAACATCTATAGGTATTATCTCTTCCTAATTTACAAATCAGCCCAACATCGCATATATCTCTATTGGGATTGCATGATTCGAGAAAACCTAACTTACTAACAGCTGTAGCCCTGCCAGTAGCAACGCTAGTTCTTAGTGCTCTACCACAAATATCAACACTAGGTGTGACATCATTACAGCTACTAGCATATCTATCCCAAGGCCCGGGTCTTCCTCCTGCAGATACAGCATCCCTACCATACTCATTAGCACTCCATGTAGTGCAATAAGATACTAGTTTATTTTGACAGTCTGTAGTCGATGTTGTTCTTATAGGTAGTGTAGATGGTTGTTGTAAATAGAAATTATATCCTATAGCTGCAATAGCTACAATAGCAATTATAACTAAAACAATAGTAGAAACAGCACCTTTCATAATTTTATTTTGTCTAGATTATATATATCAAACTTGTAATTATAATTTAATGAAACCCTCACATTCACTTTTGCTTTTGGTTGTTGTAGTATCTTCATTACTCATAGTAAATTCAATCTTTGCCCAAAAACCAGGCTCCTGCACACCGTCAGCCTGCGGAAAGTATATTGAAGGAAACTCATGCCAGTGTGACGTGCTTTCATTGGATCCAAAATATAACGACTACTGTAGCAATATACAAACTGTATGTCCAGATGTATATGCACAGGCTAAAGGAACTGTATCGCAACAAATAGGACCTACTCCTAGTGGTAGTTGCCAGGGCTATTGTGACAAACAAGTTCCATCAGGATGTTGGTGCGATAGCCAATGCTCCACTTATGGCGATTGCTGTTCAGATTACCTAAGTACTTGCGCTGGAGAAACAACTAAAAAAGAGACAATCTTTCCAGGAGCAGGAAAAGCAGAATTAACAGTGGGGAAAAAGGCTAGTATATATTCTGGTCCAGTGGGAGTTGAACTGTATGCAGTTACTCTTGAAAAGGTTTCGTTCGATACGGCTACAATAAAAGTAGAGAATCATGTTCAAAACAGTGAAGAAACCTTATTAGTTAATGTAAAGGCGAATTCAATAATAGCAGGTTTGGATGTTTATGTTCAATCGATATCTTCCAACGGTGCCACATTGTGGATTGGTGCTGAATTCGCTCCAGACCAGGTAATAACCAATAAACCTAACTTGTATGTGAGTTCATTCAAAGTAAATGCGAACTATGAGGGAATTCCAGATAAAAAACTTAAACTTGTCAAAAAAACTGGTATATATGGTACTAAGAAAGGTTGGAAAGACGTAATAGCAATTGGTCCTATTGGGATTAGCGGAACAAAAGTTGACGTTTATTATGAAGTTGATAATGAAGGAAAAATTCAACATACCGACGAGAAGTACTCTTATTACCAGCAGATTAAATCACTTGATTTAAGCTTTATAATTTCCACTAGCGAATATCCTGTATATGCTAGTTTTTTCACAAAACTACAAAAGTTGTCGCCATTTGGATGGGACACTATAGAAACCAAGGAAGTAGAATTTCTAACAGATAAAGACAATACCCATACTTTTCAGTTAAACATGGGTCATTTACTTATTGGCGACAATAAATTACGATTAGTTATAGACACAACGAATAAAATTAACGAACCTAACGAGAATGACAATGTATACGAATTTGAAATACCTCTCAAAAAAGCTGTATGGTGAATAAATTTAATTTAAAAACACTTGATCTTTGTAAATAGTATATATGAGTTTACCAGGAAACGTCATCCCATCATAAGGTGACCATCCGCATTTAGTAAAATGATTTGTTGAATCTACTTTTTCAGGTTCGAATTTTAAAATAGAAATATTAGCAATAAAACCCTCTTTAATCTCCCCCCTTCCTTTCAAGTTGAAAAGTTTAGCAGCATTATACGATGTCAGCTTAGCCACGTAAGTGGGATCCAATCTCAAACTGCCTATCAACCAAGAAACAATATTCCCATAGATATCCAATCCCGGCACACCCATGGCACCATTTTCTTTATCTTCAATAGTATGTGGTGCATGGTCAGTAGCCAAAAAGAAGACTTTACCTGCCTTTAATGCATTTAAAATCGCTAACCTATCAGACTTCGTTCCTATCGTAGGATTTACTGTTAAGAATTTATTTTTCTTTAAATTATTCTCATCAAACATTATGTGGTGCGGAGTTACTTCGTAAGTTACCTTAGTATTCAGCGTATCTATAGATGATGATCTTGAAACATGTGCAACATGAATTTTTAATTTATTTGAAATACCGATCAATTCCTCTAACGTTTGTCTAGTCTCATCCGTATGGAAAACACTCGGTAAATTCGTTTCTGATAATTTACTTACAGCGACTTCCAAATCATTTTTATCAATGGTCAAACCACCAGTCGTTTCCGATAAATAAACTTTGTATCCAACAACATGTCCCGCCATTTTCTTAATTTCATTGAAATATTCTTTTACAACACCGCCATGAAACAATACATCAACTGCAGACTTTTTAGCAAGTTTAATTTTTTCCAATATCCTTTCTTCTGTAACAGATGGAAGAAAATTATTCGGCATATCAATGACAGTTGTAACGCCACCGTGTGCCGCAGCCTTAGAACCGGTTTCAAAATCTTCTTTGTAATCCCATTTATGACTACTATCCTCTCTTAAGTGGACATGAGGGTCTATAAACCCTGGAAATATTAGACCATTCTTCACAGTTATTTTATTTTCGCCTTCTAAACCCTGTTTTTTTATTTTTTTAATTACACCATCTTCAATTCCAATCTGTGCTTCAAAAATTCTTTCTAAACCTACAATCCTGCCTTCAACAACTAGATCATACATACAATCAATCAATAGTTTTTAGTTGTCCTCTAAAATCTTCTATACTTTCATAGCCTTTATTTTTCATGTAAGCCATAAGTTCGTTTTGAATTCTTTTAAAGCACGATGGGCCTTCCTGCATGTATACTGTGCCTAATTGAATGGCAGTAGCACCGGCCAAAATAAATTCAAATGCATCTGTTCCGGAATAAACACCTCCGCAACCAACTAGCTGGACTCTGTCGCCTAGAAGCTCATAGAATTTTCTCACGTTTGCCAGAGATGTGTATTTGATATATTTTCCACCCAACCCACCAAATCCGCCCTTAGGTTTTATTACAACACTCTCCCTTTCAGGATCAACAACCAATGCATTCCCAATAGAATTTATGGAACAAATGTAAAGCACTTTATGCCTTTTAATTATTTCCGCAACTTGTTCAAAATGCACGAAATCAAAATACGGCGGCAATTTTATGCCCAGCGGTTTTTTGCAAACTTTTGCTATTTCCCTCAAACTGTTATCCAGATATTCAAAATCATATCCCATCGTAGGCTTTCCTATAGTGTTTGGCGAACCGGGATTGAATTCAATTATGTCAGTATTTGATTCATTGAATGCATTAAAAATTGTTATGTTATCCTCAAATTTCAATCCGGATATGCTGGCTACAATGGGTTTTTTATATTTGGATTTCAGAAGGTGTGTGAATCTTATATATTCTTTGTATCCGAGATTAGGCAATCCCATAGAGTTTATGGATCCTTCTGGAAGATCATAATATCTGGGCTCTGGATTCCCTTGCCTAGGTTCTAGAGTGCATGATTTCATGGTTATTGCAGATGAAGAAGACTTTGCGATGACTTCCAATTCATCAAGCGTTACATCCTTAGGACCTGCTGCATTGAACACGCATGTCTCGAATTTAATACCTGCTAACTCTGCTGATATATCAGCCAAATAAACCCTACTAAAGTTAGAAGCTAAACTACATAAACATATCTATTGTACTAAAATTCAAATATTGTTTTTAAATTATAGTTAAAATAGCAGTATTACACATGGTTGATGAACATAATTTTAAAGTGTGTTTGCCTGTTGTTAATGAAGCTAACGGCTTTATTGTTGCCAATTGACCTGGAGGGACCAAGCCTGAATATAAAGAACTTATTTCTTCTGGTGATAATGCCCTGTTGTAGATGCGGACTTCGTCAAGCGCACCTGCGAACCTATCTCCTGCCTGACCACCAATACTTAAATTAGTGGTAGTGATTCCTAATTGACTTGTCCCGGAACCTGAATTGTCGAGTTTACCATCGAGGTATATTTTTACTGGCTTTCCTAGAGCGGTTGAGTCGTAGGTTGCGACAACGTGATGCCAAGAGGTTGTATCTGTTACACTTGTACTACTAAGAACACTAACACCTCCTGAGCCTGAATAAAATTCGAGTTTCTCGCCCGTGGCACTCTTAAAAGCAAGTATATACTCAGTGTTATAGTGTTTTTCAAAAATAGCGGCAGAAACTATTCCAGTTGCACTTCTTTTTACCCAAGCCTCAAGAGTAATAGCATCGGCAGGACTCAAACTTACATCAGTCCCCACATCCACATAATCATCCACCCCATCAAACTGTAACGCAGTAGAGAATTTACCTGTTGCCCATGAAGGGCAGTTTGGGCAAGATGGACTTAAAGTTCCTATATTGTTATTATCGGAATTATCATCTGCAGTGGTTCCACTACCTTCATTAAAACTCCAATAACCAACCAATCCTTGGATGTTTGGAACAACAGCTATAGGAACACTGTTGCCATCCAACGTAGCTTTAATGTTTACTATAACAGAAGTCCCGTCATTGCTGATGGTGATAGTATCATTCAAAGAATCAACTACAGAAAATGTTTCAGAAGTCTTTGAAGTAAACACACCAGAAATGTAAGAATAGCTGAACCCAAACAAACCAATTGTAATTATAAGCATCAGCAAAGTTCCTATGATAGAGGAAATAGCCTTGTACATAATTAATTAATTGACTTTTCTTAAAAATAACTAAAATATTTTTATAAATCTCTCATCCTTAAATTAACAAAACTCTATTTTAATTTCCTCGGCTTTACAGTGCCAAATTCTAATATTTTAGAGCATCTATTACAAACAGGAACACCACTTTTAATTCTTATGCCATCCAATTCCAGTCTGCCATGCTCAGGGCAAAAAGATTTAGCTAAAATATTTATCCACCAGTATAGTTTGCCATGTTAGTTGATAGCAAAGAAGCAAGGTTAGCCAAAAGCTTTGGCTCTATCGTAAAGATATCACTAGCAGTTATTACCCCAACCAACCTACCTTGATCAACTACTGGCAGTTTTTTAATTTTATTTTGCACCATCAAGTCAACAGCTGCTTCAATATCTTTATCAGGCTCTATAGTTATTACATTCTTCGTCATCACATTGTCTATCAATGTCTTCCCCACATCTTTCCCGCTTGCTATTGCCTTTAGTATATCACTACTTGTTAGTATGCCGAATATTTTTTCACCATCGCTTATAACTAAACTGCCTATATGAAACTTGGCCATAACTTCACTGGCTTCTTTTAATGTAGCCTCAGGCTTGGCAATAACAACATCTCTGTTCATTATCTGTCTAACTAGCATACAAATAAATATTTAACAATGAAAGTTAATAAGATAATTATGGATCATGAACATTTTCATACACACAGAAAGCTGAGGAAGAACAGCAAATGGAAAAAGATTGAGGAATTCGTTCATAAGCAGATGCAAAGATACATACGAATACACAAAGAGCATGAAAAGGAATTGCGCTACATAGGTTGAAATCTTACTTCTTCTTTCCACTTTTTTTAATTGCCGTCGTTGGTTTTATCAAATAGCTTGAAATTATCAATAAAACCCCAACAAACAATATTATCATGAAATAATCGCTCAATTTTCCAAATACGCTATTTACAATAGCAACAACATCAATATTTATCGGCAAAATTTGCTGAGGTATTAGAAATTTTATCAAGTAAGTGAAAATAAAATAAGAAGCGCCAGAGAAAGTTAAGTTTATGCCGAACGTTCTTAACATATGCTGTCGGGTGTCTATGGAAAAATACATCATTACAGCTCCAATGCCTGCAAGAATCCAGAATATATATTGTATGCTTTTTAGGAAATTGTTAGCATGCTGAGAGATCAGAACCAGCAAATTTTCCGTCCCGGGCTTCGCTAGACATTCTAGGAAGTTGCAATCATATGCCCTATAGTAAATAAAGTCAAATACACTGGCTGATACTAGCTTGAGCAAATTTGTTGTCTGTAACGACTCCAAGTCCGAACATTTCAATTTAATCTGCGAAGTTCCTAATTGGAGATTGGTAAATTCTTGATTAATGCAATTCTTCGTTAGAGTGTCATACATTTCATTTACATCGACTTGCTGCGATAATGCACTTGCTAAGGTTTCGGTTACAAAAGGTTTTAGATTAGAATATGAAGTGAAGTCAACCAAACCTATCATAAGTATGGACAATGTCAAAAAAGTACTTAATAGAAAGCCGCCTAAAAATCTGCCAAAACTTTTCAAAATAGCCATAAATCAGTTACCTTGCGAAATATCTTCCTTTATTTCATCAGGAGATGTGGGCAAAGAAAAGCTGGATGGCAGTATAGAATTTTTTACTTTATTCAGCATTTTATGCAGTCTGAACCTCATTGGGACTTTGAATTCTTTATTGGTTAATGTAGCGGCAAGTTCCATAAAACCTATGCTTGCAAAAGATTTTGGTTTATAGGCTACAACCGGTGATTTGGAAACTAAACTGTGCAGTACGCTCTTGTCATAAGATATTTGGCCTATTATTGGTATGTTGACCACATCTGCTATAGTCTTGTAATGCAATTCATGCTTCTCTCCCATTACCATGTTCAAAACCATATTCAAAGTCTTATCCCCCTTTATTTCCCTCAAAACATCCCTGCATCTTATTACGTCGTTTAGCATGGGCGAAAACGGTGTTGTTACAAATAAAAGTTCGTCAGCAGCATCCAACACAGCCAAAGCCTCTCTACCCAATCCAGGAGCTGAATCTAAAATAATAAAATCAACCTTGCTGGGCACTTCCAAAGGTTTCAGATGTTTCTTCAATTTTATCGGATCAATACCTATTATGTCTTTTAAATTCAATGATGCTGGTATGTGCCTAATGCCGTCGAAATTATGCAACGCAGATATGATATCCACCTTTCCTAGAAGTACATCATTCAAGGTATATTTGTAATCCGATGTGCCTATATAATAAGCCATATGCGGGGTTGATAGATTGCAATCGACTAAGGTAACTTTTTGTCCATAATTTCTAAGCGCGTAAGCCAAGTTTACCGCCACAGTTGTTTTGCCCACGCCACCTTTTCCAGAAACAACTCCTATAGTACGAACCAAAATATCACTTAGTAAAATTTCGTGAATTCACTAAATAAAGATTAGCAAACTTAATTTTTGTCTGCTTTAGACTATTTGCAGCATTTGCCCAAGGGTATAGAAAATCCATGGGGACATTTTTTTGGATGTTTAATCAATGTGCAAAGAGCTTCAGAGAATTTTTCTGTCATCAGATGCTCTATACCACACGCTATCCTTTCATCAACAGGTATTTTGAATTTCATTGCCATCAAAGCTTCTACCAGTCTGTAATTCCTTATTATCCTTCTTCCCACATCCAACCCCTTTTTAGTCAGTATAGCCCCATTTCGCGTATATTTAACAAGACCTAACGCATTCAATCTCTTCAGCATCTCAACAACACTGGGGGCAGACACATTCAAAAGTTTGGCAATGGATTTCACTTTGGCTGGTATTTCTTCAGACTCCTTTAGCAGATAGATTGCTTTAACATACATTTCAGAATGCTCTGTCTCTACAGGCTCAATAAACAGGTGTTCAACGTATGCTGGTTTGCTCGAAGATTTTTCCATACTATCAAACTAATGAAATTAGGCCAGCCTAAATATTTAAATACTTGTATGATAATTATATTCTAGAAATTAGGCCAGCCTAATGGAGTGATACGATGGGTGGAATATTTATCTTGCTCAGTATAGTTGGAATAGCCATAGGTTTGTTTTTAGCAAATACAGGCTTTCAGGGACAAGGATTAGGAGCAACTGCAACATTGCTTGTTGGAATCTTCTTTACCATAAAAGAAATTCTTGATATTCTTAACTCAAGAGGATAAGCAATGCCGTTAGATTTTATCCAATTATTGGTTTTGGGAGCTCTGGCAGGCTTTACTATATTCCTAGGTTTGCCAATAGCCACCTTACAAAATGTTAGCGCCAACAAAAAAGGTTTTCTTAATGCGATTGCCATCGGGATAATTATCTTCCTTTTGATAGAAGTTTTCTCGCATGCGGGCGAGGAAGTTGAAGATGTGTTGAAAAGTGCAGTCAAGACCGGAATGTTTAATGAGCCGATATTGTTTTTAGCTGCATTTTTAGGTGGATTTGGCGCAGGTCTATTGAGCTTAGTTTGGTATGAGAGAAAATTTATTGAACCTGTATCTTCTGAACTGCGACATTTGTCTTTAGCGCATAAAAGGAAATTAGAAGTGCGAGATGCTTACCGCCTTGCATTAATGATAGCAATTGGAATTGGCATACACAACTTTAGTGAAGGTTTGGCAATCGGACAAGGTTATGCATCAGGCGCTGTCAACTTGGCATTGCTTTTAGCACTCGGTTTTGCAATGCACAATGCAACAGAGGGTTTCGGCATTGCAGCCCCCTTAACAGGTCTTAAACCTCGTACAAGTTTTCTTGTATTAGCCGGATTTATTGGCGGCACACCAACTTTCATAGGAACGATAATAGGCAGTTTTTGGTCATCTACCTTAATTTATGTGCTGTTCTTGTCCGTTGCAGCCGGCGCTTTGCTGTATGTTGCCATGTCCATGTACCATGCGGGAAGAAGGCAGACGTCAAATGATATTTTGATGATGGGATTATTTTTAGGAATTGTAATCGGATATCTTACTGAATTGTTAATAGAGTTAGCATAATTTAGATAAGTTTGTTATAAAATCTTTAGAAGTTCATTTATATCATCAATTTCAAAATCAGCTTTAAAATTCCCTATTTGTATTTTCCATTGCCCGTATTTTGCCAAAACAGTCTTCATGCCCTGCTTGTTTGCAGGTATTATATCTCTGCTGATCCAATCACCAACCATAAGAATTTCATTTGGCTTTATTCCAAGCATGTCTATAGCCCTTTCAAACGGCAATCCTGTATGCTTCAAACTGCCAGAATCATCCAAGGTAACTACAATATCAAAATATTTTTCCAACTTCATCTCATAAAGTCTTGTCCAAGCTTGAAACTTCGGTGCATCGGTGACTATCCCAAGCTTATAGCCTTTTTTCTTTAGTTTCTTTAAAACAGGTTTTACATTTGCATAGGACTGCAATAAATCACCCTTTACACTTCTATAAGCAACGACAGCACCAGCTAAAATCTTCAAATCCACATATCCCAAAATTTCTGTCAAAAATTCATTGAATATTTGCTGATATTCTAAGCCGTGCTTGCGAAACAACTTATCCAACAATTCCCGTCCATCTTTTTTGCTTATTTTCAACCCCGCTTTGATCATCGCAGCAATAGCAGCATCTGTAGCTCTTTTCTTCATCTTCATAAAATCTATCAATGTATTATCTAAATCAAACAATACCGCTTTAATCATAACAACACCTAAAATATATACAACAAAATACATTTGCAAACATATAAAAGATTTAAATATCAAAATTGAAATTAGATTACAGGGTAGACAAAATGAGCCAGAGCCTAATAAAATCATCCCTAATGAAGAATACTGTAGTCTACTCTACATGTTATAGGTTCTTCATCGCTTAGTTTGGGATGACTCCGTTCCTATCTTGTTGTCCTCGGATGACCTAATTGTTGCCCTCAGAGTGAATTGAATTGAATTGGTCTTGGGAAAGAGCTGTTAAATAACCCCTCAGAGGATTCTAGTTGAAATCCCCAATTGCTTTAGCAGTTCCCTAAAAAAATTTCATTTATGTGATAGCATGGTTTATATTAAATTCAAGTGTGTGGTTTGCGGAAATTACATGGAAGAAGTTTTTGATTTTAGTAGCCATTTAGACGGATTTTTTCCCAATTCAGGTATGCAGTTGTGCGAGGCACACAATAATATTTAAAGGTCATCGGAAGTGGACTCTACATAACTTTAAATTTTCCATTGCTTGATTATTTTTGATGAACACTGTAAGACTTTCTGCAAGTGGCATTTCTACATACAGCCAATGTCAAAGAAAATTTTACTATAGACACATAGAAAAATTGCCGGAAAAGCCAACTCCCCAAAAGGTTAGGGGGAGTATAGTACACAGAGTTTTGGATGAATTCTTTAATGTAGCTGATTTGGCTAATGTGCCAAAAGACAAGCATTGGCATGAAATATGGAAAGGTTTCAAGGGAATTATGAACACTTTGCTAGAAGCCGAGTGGAGTTTAATCGGTGACGAGTATCCCAATTGCTTTAAAGATGAAACCCAGAATCAAGAATTTTTGGACGACACTAAAGAAATTCTAGATTTCTATTCGGCAAAATTAGCTTTTTCATTGTTCAGCAAATTGAAAGAAATTAAAAATCCCAGGTGGTTTGCTGAAGATTTAAAGAGATTCTTCTACCCCAAAGACAGGGAATATAAACTGGAGCTTCTTGAGCAGAACATGATAGGGTTTGTGGACAAGACTATGAGCTTGATCGGTGGTGGGATTGCCATAGTCGATTATAAAACTTCCAAAACAACTCTACCGCATTTCATATCCAAAGAAGACCTGAAGCAGTGCAAGGTTTATGCTTATCTTTGGACGGCTATCTTTGGTGAAACACCAAAGCATATATCAGTTTTCTATTTGCGTGACGGTGAAAGTGTTTACTATCCTATAACCCAGAAGGATTTGGAGGAGATAAAAAACGATGTGGAGGAGATAAGAGCCAAGGAAATTAATAAAGAGAATTTCCCCAAGAATATCACAAGATTATGTGATTACTGCGACTATTGGAATTTATGTTTCAAGAATAGAGAGGATTATGAGAAGCAGCTGGCAGATAATAAATAATTTTATTCAATTTTCAAACATCTATAAGCATTATCTCTTCCCAACTTGCAAATCAATCCAACATCACACATGTCTCTATTGGGATTGCATTGTTCTTGAAAACCTAACCTGTCATTTGCAGATTTGCTAATTACAGCTCTTCCTGTCGTTGCCGATTTCTCTCCAGGATTGTAGTAACTAGATAAAACTGCAGCCACAACAACGAGAGCTATCACGACTAAAATAATGGTAGATACAGCACCTTTCATAAATTTATTTTAAGCTTTAGGAATATATAAACCATTCTATATCTATTTTATAGAAAAAATCTCACATAAGAGGGATATTCTTCATGGGCGCAGAAAAAATCGGATCATTGCATATTTACACAGATGGAGGTTCTAGAGGCAATCCTGGCAATGCGGCTGTTGCATTTACAATTTACGACAGCAAAGGCAAAATTGTTTCAGAAAAATCAGAAAGTATAGGAATACGCACAAATAATTTTGCTGAATATACGGCGCTAATTTTGGCATTGAAAGAAGCTGTGAAATATTGTCATGGCAAAGTTTTTTGTTTTTCTGATAGCGAAATTATGGTAAGGCAACTGAATGGCGTATATAAAGTTAAAGTGAAGCATCTCAAAGAATTAAACAAGAAAGTCAAGGAACTAGAAAAAATGTTCGAACAAGCGACATATAAACATTTACCTCGGACTAATCCTAGAATATCCAGAGTGGATAAACTGTTGAATAAAGAGCTGGACAAATTAAAAATCACTAGTAAAGCTGGGAGAGCTTTATACAGAAAATAATCAAAATTTCATTTAAAATGAAATGCGATAATTGCTGTAATGAAATGAAAAATTTAGAACACTGCAAATACTTGTGCAATTACTGCGGCAGAGCGATGGATTGTGCAGATTTATCTTAAACTGTTCGACAATCAGCCAAGTGCTTTATCTATATCAGCCAAAATCGATTCTATATTTTCAACGTTAGAACCAATTTGAGTTATTTCGCTAGACGCTTGGCTAGTACTTTTAATTGTTGTAGTCCTTGGAGTGGTACCACCACTTATACTTGGCAATTGCCCTTGTTGATTTGCAAGATAAATCACTGCAACAAGAATTACTGCTGCTACTACCACCATTTTTGTAATTACAATTCCTTTCATTCATTCACCTTTTTAAACAATCGATACATTCGCTACATTCCCCAATATCACAAATATGGTTATTCAAACAACCAGCGCACGCTTGCACTTCTTGAGGTTGACTGACGCCAAACCCACCACAATCTTGAGGACATGCATTTGGATTGGCTTGTTCAAATGCGTCGCAAATACCATCTGGGCATTTTATTCCTCCATGCTGTTGCCCAAAGCCTTCTTCATGTTCAGCAGGCGGGCCTCTTAAATTCTCCTGCGGACAAACATCCGGATTAGCTGCACACCATTGTTGGCAGACTTGAGGATTGCTGCTGCAGAATTTATCACATTCTTTTGGCCCTTTACACCCACCAGGCCCTTCAAAGCTGACAGGTCCTCTAGATCCACCGGGTCCTCTTTTGAATTCTTCTGGAGACTCACCTCTAGCTATTCTTTCAAGTTCGCCTCTTGGTGGTGGAGACCCGTATGCAGGATGTTCTTCCGTCCACTGTACACAGTCATCATAATTATCCAAACAATATTGCGCACACTGCGTAATTTCTGTACACCCACCAGGTCCTCCTTCTGGAGGTGGAAATTCTGCTCCACTAGTAACAGCACCTGGCCCTCCAAACTGTCTCATCATATCAGCCATTGGTCCTTCACAGTTGGGCAAGAAATCTTGCGGACCAGATACACCAAATGAATATTCGCTAAATCTGCAAGTCATCTCAAGCAGACCACCAACTACAGGAATTCCCTCTCCAGACATTCTTGCTTTAACAACACATACATCCCCGTCTAATCCAGCAACAGTAATTGTCGGTCCAGAGCTACCTTCAGGTTTAAATGTCACAGGATCACAAACTCTAAACGCCCTGTCAAAGCATAAACCATCAGTACCACAATTATCTCCTTCCCTTTCAACATCCTCTATCTTTGCAGTTTTAGCAGAAAGTTTTTTGCTTGCTTTAATCGTTTGTTTTACCTCGTCACTGTTGCTCAACATAAAATAGACAATATCTTTGACTGTAACATCCTTCAAATGTTTGATATCGCGCTTTATTTCAATCACATCTTCTACTGTTAACGAATCTAAGCTGTCTCTTATCCTAGCTTTTATTTCATCTATTCTATCACCAGCAGATTCGAACATGCTTGAAACTCTGTTGTACCTTTCCTCATCGTCGTCTCCTCTGCCTTCATAAAATGCAGCTATATTTTCTGCTTGGTCTGCCAATTTCTGTAACTCAACTTTCAACTGCTCCAGCTTCAATACAATCTGTAGCAATTCAGTAGAGTCAGGCACTTCTTCAATAGGTTCTACATAAGAATCCCTTTCATCACCTCTGGTGATGCATTTAGCATAAACAACACATGAATTATCATCCTTCTTTACTATCATCTCACCTCCAACAGCTTGGCATTTGGTGAAAGCTTCTGGAGGCACTTCTTTTGCACAAGTATCATCCTGTGTTTCACCGCATCTGTAGAACGCACAACCATTTGAATTGAAATCTCTAACTATTGGCAAGCCTTTGGCAGAACACTGATTGTCCAATTGGGCTTTCTCATCTGGAGTTGGTATTTTGCATCTCTCTTCTCTGTGCTGTAGGCATTTAACAACTTTGCATCCGCCTTCAAATGATATTGCAGGGAACAATCCAGTAGCTTTACAGGCCTTCACAGCATTGTCTATCTTAGTAGGGTTTACACATTCTGTGAGTCCTGTTAGCGGATCTGGCTGAATTTCCTCGTCGGTAAACTTGCAGTCAATAAATTTGCATCCGCTGTAGTCAGTGAATGATGCAACCTTACCTCCCTGCGAAATACATTTATTGCCAATAGATAAAATCTCTTCTTGAGACTGGCATTGAGCTGCCTGCTCGCAAACAACTCTGGTAACTTGAGTGTTTGGGTCTGTCTCCTGTCTACATCCAGATGGAATGCAGTTATAACCAATCGAACATCCATTGTTATCGAAAATAGGCACTAAACTACCGTCAGTACACTGAGGTTTGTATGCTGCAATATTAGGGCATAACCCACCAGGCGGTCCGGTTGAAGCACAATAATAGTTAATAACACACCCCTCATGATTAGTTACCTTCGTCAACTGGTCGGGTGGCAAACATGTAATCGTTGGCGGTGGTGTTTGTGGACAAAATCCAACACCAGTTTCAGCCACGCATTTATAGCCGGTTATGCAATTGTTGACATCGAATGTTGGTTTTGAAAACTCTCCAGCTGGACAAGGTTGGAATGCCGGAACAACAGGGCAAGTTGGAGGTGGGTTGAAATCATAAGCCTTCTTCACACATGCGCCATTTTCTTCCAGGCACTTGAAGCCTGAAGGAGGAACAACATTTTGGCAGAACATAGTTGGCGTAATTCTTGTACAACTATCACCACACCAGCCACAATAGCCTATAGATGTTGTAGGACATGATGTTGACGAACACCAACCAGTAGTTGTACCAGACGATACACACCAATTGCCACCTACACCTGAACAATCACTCTGCGAATAACAATTCCATGGATTAGCTTTTTCACAAGTGTAAGAAGGACATGATGATGAAGAACACCAGCCGGTATTTGTACCAGGCGATTTACACCAATTTCCTGCTTCACTTTTACAACTAGTTTCGTCATAGCAGTTCCATAGTTGATCTTTAGAGCATGTTGGGCATGAATCGGAACAATAGCCATTTCCTCCTGTTGCACACCATCGGCCAGCAGCGCCACTGCATTCACTCTCTGTATAGCAGTTGTATTTCTGCGATGACGAGCATGTTGGACATGATGCTGAAGTGCAATAATTATTACACCAATTGCCACCAGAAGTCTTGCAGTTTGTTTGATCGTAGCAGTTGTATAATTGCGATGATGAACATTGAGGTGGTGGTGAAGAAGAGCAATAATTATTATACCAATTGCCCCCTGCCGATTTACATTCCGATTCGGTTTTGCAATTCCAGACATTACTAGATTCGCATACATAAGATGGGCATGTCGATGTCGTGCTTGTACAGTATCCGCCGCTATATTGGTTAGAGCACCATTTCGCACCGGCACCTGTACAACTGGATTGATCGTAGCAATACCAATAGTTTGAAGATGAACATGTTGCTCCACCACCGCAATCGCTTGGACAGCTTGTCGGTGTTTCAGCATTGTTACATGCCTTATCTCCGCAGTATCCTCCTGTTACACCAGTACACGCACTCGCTTGGTAAACATTGTAACAACAATAACCACTGTAAAAACTCCCCCCACCGCAATTGCATCCTGATGATGGAATTGGTCCTTCTCCACAAGGATTGTTTAATCCTCCTGATGTTCCACAAGCGGAAGATTGAAATACACTATTACAGCAATAGCCACCGTATTGCGTTACACTACCACACTGGCATCCTGAAGAAGATATAGGTCCATCACCACATACCCTACAATCTGATGCACACGATGTTGGTGTTTCACCACTTCCACAAAAATTATTCCCGCATGTTTCACTAGTACTCGTTCCACAATCACCCGGGCAACTTGATGGAGTTTCGCCTCCGCTACATACTTTATCTCCACACTGTGACGTTGTACTCTGACATGTATAGCTAATCACACAATTGTTGGAATCATAAGATGACTGTGCATACTGTCCTGATGGGCATGTCGGATACGGAGGTGGAGTTGGGCATGTTATTGTGGTTTGACATGTATAACTGACTACACAACCTTGACTGTCATAATTATATTTCAAATATTGCCCTGAAGTGCATGTCGGTGGTGTTGGTGCTGTAGGACATGACGACGTTGCTATTGTAGTAGTTGTGGCTGATGTTCTGCATTCATATCCTGTTAAGCAACCTTGGCTGTCATAATTATAATATAAATATTGATTTGCTGAGCATGTCGGTGGTGTTGGTGCTGGCGGGCATGATGATGTTATTGTAGTTGTTGTAAAAGGTATTGTAGTTGTAGAAGGTAGTGTAGTTGTAGTTTCAGGCGGTAAAGTTGTAGTCGTCGAAGGTATTGTAGTTGTTGTAGTTTCTTGTGACAACACTAAAGGCACTAAAAGAATAAGAGAAATTACCAGGATCTGAGCAATTTCAAGCCTCTTCATCAGTTACACTTATAAGGATTTTGGTTTTTGTTTGGCTTATAAATATATGTTTCAGTCAAATGCCAGCATCTTTTCTTAATTCCCTAGCCTTATCTGTTTTTTCCCACGTAAAATCAGGATCATCTCTTCCAAAATGGCCGTAGCATGCAGTTTTCCTATAGATTGGACGGCGCAGATTAAGTTGTTCTATAATCGATTTAGGTCTAAAGTCGAAATGTTTCTTCACCAAATCAATAATCTTATCATCAGAAATCTTTCCTGTACCGAAGGTGTTTATCGAAATACTCACTGGTTGGGCAACACCAATGGAATAAGCAACCTGTATTTCACACTTATCAGCCAAACCAGCAGACACAATATTTTTAGCTACATAACGGGCATAGTAGGAAGCACTTCTGTCAACTTTGGTAATACATTTACCAGAGAAGGCACCGCCTCCATGGGCGCCAACACCACCATAGGTATCAACAATAATTTTCCTACCAGTCAAGCCTGCATCAGCAGGTGGCCCACCTGAAACAAAACGACCAGTAGAATTAATGAAAATTTTAGTTTTCTCATCCAACAAGTCTCCACAAACAGGTTTGATAACTTTTTCTTTTATATCGGCTCTAAGTTGTCCCAAGTTAACATCAGCAGAATGATGTGCAGCAATAACCACCGCTTCTATTCTTTCAGCTTTACCATTATCATATTCAATAGTAACTTGGGATTTACCGTCGGGTCTTAGGTAGGATAATATACCCAATTTTCTAACTTCAGCCAATTTCATAGTTAGTTTATGCGCCAAAGTAATTGGTAAAGGCATGAGTTCAGGAGTTTCATTGCAAGCATAACCAAACATTAAACCTTGATCGCCAGCACCTTGCTCCTTATACTCTCCTTTTCCTTCTACACCAATAGCAATATCTGGAGATTGTTCGTGGATAGTTACTATCACACCAACATCATCACAACAGAAACCATATTCGGATTTGTCATAACCAATTTTTTTAAGCACATTTCTAACAACTTCTTGAACGTTAACATACGATTTTGTTTTGGCTTCCCCACCGACCAATACTAAACCAGTTGTACAAAATGTTTCAATGCCAGCATGAGTGTCTATACTAGAATCAATTTCCAAGTCTTGTCTTAACATTTCATCATAGACAGCATCTGAGATTTGGTCAGCGATTTTGTCAAGGATGCCCTTCGGTTACAGATTCTGATGTAAATAAATGCTTACTCAGGGACTACCACCTCCTTTTGTTTCATAAATACACTTCTCATATTTGATACTTCATACAAATATTTAAAAATACATATTAATAGATTAATAATATAACTGGTGGTTATAGTGATTTCAGGAGTATATCTTAGGGAATTACGAGAAAAAATTGGATTGACTCAAACAGAATTAGCAGAAAAAGTTGGAATCACACAAGCGCACATAGCAAAAATTGAAAATAACAAAGTAGATGCAAGATTATCTACAATTAATAAAATACTTTCTGTACTTGAAGCAGGAAAGAACAATCTTAGATGTAAAGACATAATGGTCAAAAAGGTAATTTATGTTTCACCTAATGATACAATCAAAAAAGTAGCCAAACTAATGAAACTTTATAGCATATCACAACTTCCGGTTTTAAAAAATAATGTATCGATAGGCAGTATAAATGAAACTACAATAATAGGAAGTTGGAATAATCCAAATTCGCCTGTGAAAAATTTGATGGAAAAATCATTGCCATTAGTAGATGCTGATGAGACAATAGATACTGTTAAATCATTTCTTCAAACATTTTCTTCAATACTAATTTCAGAAAAGGGAAAAGTTGTTGGAATAATAACCAAATCTGATTTGTTTAAGCTGATGAAATAATTTTATCCAATGTAATTTACACTTGACCTATCAAACCCAGGGACTATTTCTATTCTCATTTCATTTGAAGGCTGCCAGCCTAATGCTGAATACATAACTTCTGGGAAGACTCTGTTGAAATCTTTGGCAATCAAAGCTACAGGATGATTCTCGCCAAAAGCCTTTTCACTTAGAATCGTAGTGATGATTCTGTTATTTCTTTCGTCCAAAATTCCAATTGTATGCAGATATTCATGCAGCAATATATGAAAGCAATAAGCTTTATACAGATGCGGCTTTGTTGCTTCAACAACCCTCATAGGCGTTTTATTCATTACTATTAAATTTGATCCAACAGGATAGAACGCACCAACAAAAAAACCAGGCCGGCCGCCTAAATCACTCAGTCCAAGCATCAACCCACTCCTTTCTCTTCCTAGAAATTCCTTTACTGCGGTTTTGACTATCTCAAAAATCTCTGACAAATCTTCCGCTTTACCTAACTCTTTTGCAAAATTCATTTTCCTCATCCTATATAGCTTGGCCTAAAGTCGTCTTTTTCCTGAATTTTCTTCTGCCTTTCTACAAATTTGCTGTAGTGCGCTACGACATCTTTTGATACGCTTGGTGTCATTCTCTTCAAAGAGTCTTCAAAGTGCTTCATCTTCACTTCTTTTGATTTGATATCTTCTCTTAAGGCACTCATGGCAGCCTCCCTGCATATAGCCTCAATATCAGCTCCGCTGAAGCCTTCAGTTTTTTTCGCCAATTCCTTCAGGTCAACACTCTTTAGCGGCATCTGTTTTGTATGAACTTTGAAAATTTCCAATCTCGCCTTTTCATCAGGAGCTGGAACTAAAACAAATCTATCAATCCTGCCAGGTCTAAGTAATGCAGGGTCGATCATGTCAGGGCGATTAGTTGCAGCTATCACTACCACGCCTTTCAATTCCTCCAATCCAGACATTTCTGTCAGCAGCTGCGAAACTATGCTTTCTATGGCATGGCTTCCAGAATAGCCTCCTCTTTTCGGAACTACCGAATCGATTTCATCAAGGAATATGATTGCGGGTGCAACCTGCTTAGCCCTTCTGAACAATTCCCTTACTTTTCTTTCACTCTCCCCAACCCACATGGTAAGCATCTCTGGTCCTTTTACAGAAATAAAATTAGCCCCTGACTCGTTAGCCGTGGCTTTCGCCAGTAATGTTTTCCCTGTTCCAGGCGGACCGTATAGCAATATGCCTTTAGGCGGTGCTACTCCCATCCTTTCAAAAGCTTCCGGAGATTGCAATGGCCATTCTATCATCTCCTTTAGCGCTTGTTTGACATCCTCCAACCCGCCAATATCACTCCATTTAACTTTCGGTATTTCTACCAAAACTTCTCTCATTGCAGAAGGTTCAACCATTTTCAATGCAGTTTCAAAATCATCTTTAGTTACTATTAATTTTTCTATTATCTCTCTAGGCAATTCTTCCTCAGCCTTCCATTTAATATCAGGCAGCACCCTCCTCAATGCAGACATCGCCGCTTCTTTGGCCAAAGCCCATAAATCAGCACCGACATAACCGTAACTTATATCCGATAAATGCTCCAGATCAACATCCTTTGCCAAAGGCATGTTTCTGCTGTGAATTTTCAGAATCTCCAATCTACCATTCCTATCTGGCACAGGAAACTCTATCTCCCTGTCAAACCTGCCAGCACGTCTTAAGGCCTGGTCAATGCTGTTAGGCCTGTTGGTTGCAGCTATAACAATTACTTTGCCCCGTTTCTTTAGGCCGTCCATTAATGTTAGAAGTTGCGACACAGTTCTCCTTTCAACCTCCCCGGTAACCTCTTCCCTCTTTGGCGCTATTGCATCTATTTCATCAATAAAAATAATTGTCGGCGCATTTTTTTCTGCCTCATCAAAAATTTTTCTCAAGTTATTCTCAGTTTCACCATACCACTTGCTAAATATTTCTGGCCCACTGATTGAAATAAAATTAGCCCCTGACTCATTAGCTACAGCTTTCGCCAGTAATGTCTTGCCTGTTCCAGGCGGACCAAATAACAATACACCCTTCGGCGGTTCTATCCCCAGTTTCTCAAACAATTCCGGATGCCTTAAAGGCAGTTCAATAATTTCCCTAACCTTGTGTATAATTTCCCTTATGCCGCCAACGTCTTCATAAGTTACGGAAGGTACAGCCCTCTCCTCCAATTTCATGGACTCAGGCAATTCTGGTATAATTTCCAAATCAGTAGTCTCGCCTATTCTGATGATTCCCGAGGGATCTGTACTGGTAACTACAAATCTTGTCTCGCCTGGGAATGGTGTGAAAAAGAAATCTTCCAGGTCCATGCCGAAAAATTCCTCGAATATGCTTCCGCCCCGCGGTGGCCTTCTTCTAACAACAGGAGACGGGATAATTATATCGCCTTTGACAACTGGGCGCATGAAAATATTTTGTTTTATTAAGTTCGGAGAAATATGAATTATTATTCCCTTTTCTGCCGGTGCTATAGAAACCCTCTTTGCTTCCTTAGCTTCGGCCTTTCTTATTTTTACAAACTCCCCAACACCAGAGCCGCAATTCCTTCTTGTTATCCCGTCCATTCTTATTATATTCAGTCCAACATCGGCTGGGTATGCCCTTACTGCAATAGCGCCTGTCTTTTTGCTGCTTTCAATCTCCAGGACATCACCCTCCTTCAATCCGAGCTTGGTCATTGTATTGGAATCTATCCTGACAATACCCCTGCCAGCTTCCTCCCTCGCTGTCAATTCCCCAACTTTCAATCGAATGTCTTTATTGTCTTTATTTTCCATCATTTCACCTTTTCCAATATTTCCTTGGATTCTGGGAATCTTCCTTCTTTATGTTTAGAGAAAATTAGCTTGCTATCGACATATACATCGAGAATGCCACTCTTTCCCCCTTCTAAGGCAACCTTGGCTGCTTTATTATGCCCCTCAATTGTTTTTTTCAAATTTTCTGCAAAAGGCAGGTATCCGCATGGGACGCAGTATACTATTTTCACATTCATTTATTCCACCTCTTCCTCATCCTCGAACATCTCCCTCATTTCCTTATTATTTAATAGCAATTTGAAAGTTTTCCATATTACTTTTTTATGCCATTCTTCGAAAAATTGCGTCATCCTATCGAAATTGTCTTCTTGGATGATGAATGAAGATTGGTCGACTCTCTTATGGGGCATTTCGTCTAACAGCCCATCTCTGTGGTATTCGTATGTCTTGTTCTCCGCTGGCACTGTCTGCTTCCAGCCATACAGTTCCCTGAAGAACTTGTTTCTCTCAGAATTGCTGTCGAACTTCTCGCTTCTGACCGAAAATGTGATTAAAATAGTTTTTTTGATTCTCATGCTGTCACTTTTAGTATTATCTAATCCTAATTTAGGATTATTTAAACACTAAACTATTTAAAGTTATTGGGGGGGGGGCTTTGTCAAGAAATAGGTTGTTATTATCAAATATTTAAATTTTGTCAAGTTTAGGTTGTTATTATGTTTAATCAAGAAGATTATTTGAAAAGGTCTTTGAAAAGGATAGTGGACGAGATTAGCGATATGCAAGAGAGAAGGGAAAACTTATCTCGAGTAGGTGGACTAATAGAAAAATACAATGAAACTGTTTTGCTAGCTAAAGAATTGAATAAAGAAAATCCAACAGTAACTAAATATGGAGAAACTATCAATGATGGATTCTTTGGGCAACATAATATCATTGTTGGTCTGGAAATTATCAAGAATAGAACAACAAGCATAATTGATTCATTGGGTATTGATTTCTCTGAATTAAATAAAATTACGAGCACTATACCAGCTATACAATTACATCAAAATATAAGTCAATTTCAAAATTTAGAACAAAGAATCAGTATAAACAATATTATAGAAGCTATAGAGCCATTGGGTTTATCAGAATCTAACAAACAAATCTTAGTGAATAAAGTTAGGGAATTTGACACGGAACTAAATAAATCAGAGAAAGATGAAAATAAACTTTTACAAATCCTTAAAGAAATTAAAAATAAAGGTCAAAAATTGCTCCCACAACTAATTGCATATGCTATGCAAAAAGGATTCGATAAAATTTTGGATAAGTTATTTAGTTAATGTGAATTTGGTATTTCAATTAGTTTAAACCTAAACTTCGGATGCAATTCTTTGTAGAATTCTATAAACTCATTAGCCTTTTCTAAATCAGTAAACTTTTCCTTGAAGCCTCTTCTTACCTTGTCAAATTCACGAAAAGTATTGTGGTATCTTTCAACTAAATTGTTGTTTGGCTTTTCCCTTATTGTTGTCAATCGTATATGCTCGGTGGTGCTTCTATGGGGCATAAACTCCTTCTTTATAGCCTTCTCATAGCTCCATAATCCGTCTGTAACAATATTGTCGGGGTTTTCACTTGCTATCTTCTTGGTCTTTCTGAAAACTTTTCTTGCATCATTTATATCACGACCTTTGGTTATGTTGCTCGCTATCAGAAATCTTGTGTCAGCGTCAAGGACATTCCAATTGTAAAGCCATTTGCCTTTTACTTTTATCATCTGCTCGTCAGTATGCCAAGTACTGGAAAATTTAGGCTGTAGCTTGTTTACGTAATCATTGGTCAATTGCGTGAATTTCGTTATCCAATTCCTGACAGCTTCATAGCTGACTTCCAAGCCGTAGAACTGCTTTACCGTATCGGATATATCCCTCAATGACAATCCCTTGTAGTACAAGTCCATAGCCAGAGTTACGACTTTAGGGTCTGCTTTTATTTTCTCAAATTCCTTGTCCTCTATGAAAGTCTGCTTACAATCCTTGCACAAGTATCTCTGCTTTATTCTAGAGTAGGTTTTCCTATTGCCATTTTTCTTTAGATTAGCAGAACTGCAATATATACATCTCAAATCTTGGAATATCGTTTTTGGTATATCCAGACTGTCGGAGAACTTGTTTCTCATCTTCAAAAGAAACTCTACTGCGTGTATATGTTTGCATTTCACTTTTCTGTATTTGTGGTCTGGACACTCGCAAGAATAGGAATTCCTTACAATCACTCTATATTTCTTATTGCTTGATTGACTTGGAACTAAGAAAATTTCTTCATTGACGGTTTTGGGTATATCTCCCTTAGAAATTATGGCGTAGCCTTTTACTTCCCTGTCAGATACAGTTTTATTTTTAAACCCACCATTATCTTTGGGTGGATTGTATTGATTGCTCCCAAGCGTCATACAATTCACTCTCCTATTTTTACTTGCTGATTGTTATTTCTAACAAGTCCCCCTCTTTTATGTTGAACTTTTGAATGGTAGCTATCGGTATGGTTATCACCAAAGCAGTTCCCGATTTCCACACCTTGCCGTCAAAAGTTCTCTCGAAT
>JACQIA010000085.1 GCA_016198705.1 Candidatus Aenigmatarchaeota archaeon | reverse complement strand
GAAAAGACTTTAATAGATTTTGTTTACTTTAAAGAAAATTTAGACAACGATGTGTTAAAGGAAATTAAAAAGAAGGCAAGCATCGAAAAGATTACAAAGTACCTCAAATTTTATCCAAAAAGGATTAAAAAAACTGTATCTAAGCTGTTGGAAATAACGTGAAATATAATTGTATTTTCACATTATTGCATATTGCACAAATGTGTCCTATAATTATAGGATGAATAAATTATCGTTTATAACCAATTCCTTCAACAGAAATTAAATTATTATCAACTTCAAATTTCACATCTAACATCTGTTCAATAACTCTCATATTAGTTTGGCAATGTTCTGTTATTTTTTCCACAGTAACTTTTGATTTGCCGTGAGCCAAAGCAAGGAAAATTAAAATCTGGTCAGCCATCCACTTGTCTAAAGCGGCATTGGACTTGATAGATGCAATCAACTCTTCAGCACATTGCTTGCCAATTTCTTCAGCTCTGACACCAAGTTTACCTATAGCATCAGCACCTAAAATCGTTTTTTTGCAATGGGCGATTAGTGTAATGGAAGTTCCTGGTGATGCGGTCTTTTCCAAAGAAGTCTGCATGTGTGAATCAAATCCATGTTCATCTAATAATTTAATTGCCCCCCATTTCTGCCTCTCGGCAACATCCTGTGGCAAAGAACCTACGATCGAAATGCCGTGGATATTCTCCACATCATCCCTTTCAATTAAATTGATTGCGTTCAATTTTTTTACAGGATCAAACTTCACTTTCACCACTCCTTGACCTTTAGGATACAAACCCTGCTTGATTATTTGCACTTCTGACAGATGCAATCCCAAGCCAGCAATTGATGGAAATGTGATGTATTTCACATATTCAATCGTAGGACTGCCTAAGCCTGCAGTGCCGCCTTTAATCTCCAGTACTACTGAATTATTTGAAAAAAGCAATAGAGGCGTTAGCGTTTGTAACAACAATGGTATACTACCAGCAGTTCCTATGTCAATTGTCTTATCGTTTATTGCATGCTGTTTTGGAATAAATTCAATCTCAGTAGAATGTAATTTCGCTCCTCTTATTTCTGCATTGCAAAATTCACCTATTGTTTTAACTCCTGTTAAATGCTGAGGTTGCAATCCCGGTTTTTGTCTTTGCTTTCTAATGTTGATTATTTTGATTGGTTTTAGTGTTAATGATGACAATGCTAAAGCAGTTCTTAAAACTTGCCCATATCCAATAGCACCATCGATAGTTAGCATAGATTAATTTTAAGAATAAACGTTATAATAGTTTTGAAGTGATTGGATGGATTTAACTAAAAAACACTGCGTTCCATGCGAAGGTGGTGTACCTCCAATGAGTAAAGAAGAGACGGAGAAATACTTGAAAGAAGTTAAAGGCTGGCAATTAGTTGGAAATAAGATTGAGAAAGATTTGAAGTTTAGGAATTTTAAAAAGGCTATGGTGTTTGTGAATAGAGTTGCTGGACTGGCTGAAAAGGAAGGACACCATCCAGATATACTTGTTTATTCTTGGAATAAAGTAAAACTCATAACTTATACTCATGCTATTGGTGGATTGTCAGAGAATGATTTCATACTTGCTGCGAAGATTGATAAAATAATCTAATATCTCAAGAAGTCCGTATAATCAAAATGCATTTTAATTTAAGATTCCTATGTAAAAGTGATTAAAATGCATTATTTATCTCGTGCTTTGAGGGAAATGTTAGAAAGTGTACGAGAGCATTCAAGAGAACTTCCTTCAAATCAAAAACTTTATTATAATGCGATGGCCCCTAGAGATCCACAAATTCTAAGACAACTAGGCGTACTTGGAGAACCAATCACAGTCATAAGAAGCGAATTCAATAGGGGAAGAAGAAATAGTGGTAATCCTTCTCTGCGTGTTTATCCAGTAAATATGGAGAGGGTTCAATATCTTTTAAATCTACTAAATGAACTTACTAACCGACGTGGTAGTGAATACTTGATTGGTGCAGATGAATTACTTTAGCAACATGTTTAAATGTAAGCAATTTTTGCTTTTGATTTCCTGATTTTATTTACCCACTGCTTTAATTAAATGAATTAGTAGTTTACCTTCAATTCTTTTTACATGCCTTTATTCGTTCATAGAAGAAGAACTGAGATATGTGCATACCAAACACCAGCTGAAAAACTTGAAAGATATAGAAATTGGGTATATCCAACACAAGCTGTACTGAATAGACCTTATGGGTTAATTGAGTTAGGACTTTCAGTTGGAAATGATTTAGTGATCTTACCAGATAATTTTAGTATAACCGGTGATTATACACCTCGTCAGTTTAATCGGTTCGGCAGTAGACTTTGGTTACCAAAACGGGAGGCCGATTTCATTAAAGAGGTAAAAAGTGTTCTTAGCAGAGTAAGAACCGGTTATACACCACGAGGATTAGCATGGGAGATGGATGGTGTAGAAGCTGTATGTCTATATGTTTGCCAAGTAGATAGCCAAGTTTTTTACGAAGCCTTTGAGGGCGATATGGCACCGGAATTATGGCAATTTCAAGGTTTTCGCAGAGAACGAGTTAAGGTTAGTCCTAATTATCGTCAAAATAATATCGTGTGTGAAGTGCCGTCTAGATCTTTGGTAGACACTAGTAAACATTTGATGAGTATAAGTAATCCACCAACACAAGATAGCCTATTCGATTGGCGTCACATGACTATTAAACATCAATGTGGAGATGTTATTTACAATTTAGAATTAAATGTTGGAGAGAACGAGACTGGGTTAGAAGAGCATGATTTGGTAGGATTGGGAGCAGCAGGAAAAGTATCTGCTCAGAGGGGCGTTCCATTTAAAACTAACTTAGTTTTACCAATAACTAGAGAATTTGCCCATTTTTGCGGTATAGTGGTTAACCATTTTCTTAAAGTCGACTCAAGTCTTTCTGGTGGAAAGGTACGAAATCTAAGAGAGGGTGAGAGAAATCATTTGTTCAGCGACTATATACATTTTAAACAGGATGAACTTGGGTCTAAGGCACCCGATAGCTTATTTTATGACAGTCTTGAAGAATTTGAGCGAGAGTTGCAAAAAGGTAACTACATCTTAGAAATACTTTATCCAAGTGATATTAATACCAGGCCAATTAAAGAAGAAATTGCAGAAAGATGGAAAGGTCATTTAGTATAATTTGAAGAGCCAGGAAAAAAGAGCTAAAAGGTAATTAAAGTCTTTTAATAAAATCTTATTATGTCATTTAAATTTTTGGAAGACATTGCGATAGCTGATGTGGCATTTGAAGCTACAGGTAAGACTTTAAAAGAATTACTGGAATCGGCAGCATTAGCTGTCACAAATACTATGGTTAAAGACCTAGATGCAATAGAACAGGAGGTTGAAAAGAAGTTCAAAGTTGAAGGCGAAGATCCAGAAAAATTGCTTTTTAATTTTCTGCAGGAATTGATATTTCTAAAAGATGCAGAATTGCTCCTATTCAACAAGTTTGAACTGGATGTTATACCGGAAAAAAACAGATTCCAACTATCAGTAAAGGCTTATGGTGAGAAGCTGGATATGAAGAAACACGAGTTGCTTGTGGATGTTAAGGCTGTATCAATGCATAATTTTAAAATTGAGGAAACCAAAGACGGTTGGGTGGCAAGTGTTATTTTGGATGTTTAAAAGTGCTTTTAGATACGTCTTCCTTTTTCCCTCGTCCCAATCTTCAACCCATGTCCTCCTCTCCCCTTCTTTTCCCATAATTTCCCAGTCCATTTCCAGCCTTCTCAGTCTCCATTCCTGTGCATGTTGTTTATAAAATGACATTAAATTGGTAATGGCCGGTATAGTTAAAATCAAGAAACCTTCAGGCCCATACTTTCCAACCAAATTGGCTGAACCAAAGGTATACCCAAAAAAAGCGGCTAGATATCCAATAGCCTGTGGGCCGTTAACAAGCTCTCCTTTCCGTTCCACATAACAATGCAAGTCTTTCACGCCACGTGACACATCACGTAAAAATGGGTTTATGTATCTTTCAGATAATGACATTAAAACTAATTTATTTTTAAAGAATATTTAACTGTCTTCTTCCTCTATAGCAGGAAAATAAGCAAGCGGTGATAGGTTCTCTGGTGTGTCTCTTTTTATCATTCTAACAAATGATTGAAATATATTGGCAATTCCTCTCAGAGCTACCAACTGATAATTAAGTATGAGATTATTTAAAGCTATCTTTTTTGAAGGATTTGGAGAAATTAGACTTTACAATGCATAAATAGTAAGCTTTTTAAAGGTTGCTGATAAAATAGTGTAGACGTAGTGATGATAATGCAATACTCTCATAGAACTGTGCAGGTAGTAGAAACCTACGTTGCTAAATTCCCATTTGACACTATCCATCTAGATGGTGCAGGTAGTCCTGAGGTTGGGAGACGTATTTTGGAAGATGGTCGGGAAAAATTGCAGGAAAAAAGAGGCGAGCATTACGTAACTATAACAAGTACTAAACCTGGAAGAAGAGCGAATTTTTTATTAACTACACCTAGTAAAACTTTTGTAGATATACTTGACGCGAAAATTTATCAAATGGAGTTGAGCGAGGCTGTAGTACAAGCACTTACGGAATATTTGGGTGATAAAACCCCTGTTACAAACACACAAGATATTGAATGGAAGCCACGTAAAGAGGAAGAGCCAGTTTGGTATCAGGAATACTCTGCAAGATCTAGGGCAATTGGACGAGGGATAAAAACACATCCACTTCAAGATTTACCTGCATATCTTGATCAAGGGACTTTTGAACCTTTTCCACTATCTGCGGGCATGCCTAATGAAGCTTACCAATCGCCGAATGGTGTTGCATCAGTTCTTGCTGATAGGTCTGGGGTTTATGTTGTTCAAAATCCACTAACTGCAGAACAGCTTACAGAACTACTTTCGAAAAGAGCAGGTTGGAACTTACATTCAAGAAATGGTCATAAAAAGTAAATTATTTAGATTTACTTAACGAATTTCAAAAATTCTTTCAGCGATAATGCATTTACCACATCTTTTTTCTCAGTCCACCCTCTACGTGCTTGAGCTATACCAAATTCTAGATATCTGAAATGCAATTTGCTGTGGGCATCTGAATCTATGCAAAACTTCACTCCAGCTTGAACGGCTTTCTTGATGTGCTCATCTTTTAAGTCAAGTCTATTAGGATAGGCATTAATCTCAAGCATGGTTTCTGTATCTTTTGCCATTTGGATTATTCTGTCGATATCAACCTCATAAGGCTCCCTCTGCTGTATGACTCTGCCAGTTGGATGGAATATTATATCCACATTCTCATTCTCTATCGCTTTGATGATTCTTTTTGTCTGCTCTTCTTTTGGCAAGTTAAAAAGTGAATGAACGCTTGCACCAACAAAATCCAACTGCGATAATGTTTTATCATCTATGTCCAATCTCCCGTCTTTCAAAATATTTACTTCAGCCCCAGCTAAAATTGTAATTTCACTTAACTGTCTATTAATCTTTTCTATCTCCTTCATTTGCTGCAGTAATTTCTTTTCATCCAATCCCCCCGTCATTGCCAAAGCTTTTGTGTGATCTGTTATTGCTATATATTCCAACCCAAATTTCTTAGCCTCTTCAGCCATCTCCTTTATCGAATTGCTTCCATCAGTCCAACTTGTTTGAACCTGCAAATCCCCTTTCAAATCATCATAATCAATCAATCTAGGTAGTTTGTCTTTTATCGCAGCTTGTAGCTCACCTGTGTTCTCTCTTAATTCAGGCGGCATCCATTGCATTCCTAATTTCTCGTAGACATCCTCTTCAGTGTTGCCAGCAATCTGTTTACTGCCTTTAAAAATTCCATACTCGTTCAACTTCCATCCTTTGTCTTTGGCTATTCCTCTTAGAACAACGTTGTGATCTATATTGCCTGTGAAATATTGCAGAGCAGCACCAAAACTATTTGATGAAACAACACGTACATCGACATTCAACCCGATTTTCAATTTCACTGAAGATTTCGTCTCGCCTTTGCCTATAACATCAATAACTTCAGGCATGCTTACAAAATAATCCATAACCTTCTGAGGTTTGTTTGATACTACTAAGATGTCAGCATCGCCTATAGTTTCCTTCATCCTTCTTGCAGAACCGGCGACAATCGCTTGTTTTACTTCTGGTAGTTGCTTTAATCTATTTTGGATATCCCTAACCATTGGTAAAACAAATCCAAGAATGAACCTGCCTTTGCTTCTCCTAAAAAACTCTATACCTTTCAGTATATCCTGCTCGCTTTTCTCGCCAAAACCCGACAATTTTTTTATCTTTCCAGCTTTTGCAGCCTTCTCCAAGTCTCCTACATTTTTAATCTTGAGTTTTTTATAAAGTATTTTGACAGTCTTAGGGCCAACACCTTCTATCGCTGTCAATTGCTCTATGTCAACAGGAATCCTTTTTCTTAATTGGTCATAATACTTCAATTTGCCAGTTTTAATCAACTCTTCAATCTTTTCAGCTATGCTTTGACCAACACCGGGAATTTCCATCAAAGCTTTTAATCCGCCTTTTTGGTAGATTTCAATGCATTCTTCTGATAGAGCTTCTACAGAATGGGCAGCTTTTTCGTATGCTCTGGGTTTGAATTGTTCTTCTTCCATCTCAAGGTATAATGCAATATTGTAGAGAATTTTGGCAATTTCAAAGTTCTTCATAATATTATTTCTACAGATAATTAATATCAAGGATAAATAATTTTGCTGTACCTAATCTTACCTTAAGCAATTTTAGGAGTATTATATAAACTTTTGAGGTAGTCAACTACCTGCCGAACTCGGGCATTTCGCTGAGGCAAATCATCGTATTTTATTACAGCAACACGCTTACTTCCACTTTCAATAGCATATACTTCAACATTATAAATATCACCAGACCACGCTAGGGATAATTCTAATAGTGGTCTTAGAAATCTAAAATATCTGGGCAAATTAACCGTAGGTTCTAGCACAATTTTAATGTCTGCCTTATCTGCAGGATTGTAGCTAAATGCACTTTGCTCGTTGGTGTAGAGTTTTCCGTGTAGACTACGCGAAAGTTCTTTTAATTTAGCAACGTCTTGTCCGGTTAATGGTCTTGCATTTGGTATAACTGTTGCTAGAACACCCAAACCTTCTACTTCTCTAGTTTCCATATAACAAATGGTTAAACAATAAAGTTTAATACTTTTCGATTACTCAAATAGTGCCAATGCCAAAAAGGATTTAAAGCTGTTGTCTAAAATAGAAAACATGGTTTATAGAGGTTTTAATAGACTTTTAGGTGCAGGAAAAGCAATAAAGGGAGGAGCTGCTGAATATTTCAGAGGTTTTTCTACAACTGGTGTATCAATACGGGAGGAATTTCTAAAAGGAATGAGAGGCGAATCGACAAGTTTAAACAAAGTTTATGAAAAAAATAAAAGCATTGATATTCATGCGGCAAGAAAGGAAGGTGTTAGCCTTTATCTTGATACGAGTGTTGCGGCATACGCACTAGGTAATTCCCCTCGCGTACTAGGTAGAATGAGTAGATGGGTTGGGATATACTTTATAGAGCTTTTAAAAGGATCATCTCAAATACCTGTTGATTTTTGGAAAGGTGTTAGGGGAAAGCCAAGTAATTACAAGGAAAGAGGATTAGAAATCGATGAGAGTGGTATGCATAGTGCAAGAAGAGAGGCTAGACATGCAACTAATGATTTTGGTTTGATGGCTTATGGTATAGGAAATTTACCCCATGTTGTGCCTAGAATAATAAGTAATTTATCAACGTCACGAGTGCATACCGCTAATGAAGATTTAGAAGAATTGCCGAGGAATAATGGAGTAGGGAACAGTGGGGTATTTATGACTTTTGGTGAAGTGCTTAAAGCTGATGAAGGTTTAGGACGGCTATTAGCTGAAATAGAGAAGTCAAGTGAAGTTAGTGCAGAGCCTGTTAATCCTGTTGCAGTTGTTCCACCCACACGTTTATCAGCTAGGAGTATTGCTGAAGTACCTGGTCAACAAAAAGCACATCAGGCAGGAACACCTAAACCTCCACCTCCCGCAGATATGAACAGATACACAACTCTCGGTGCGGCAATTGGACCTTTGTTATTGAATTCTAACAACACTATCGATAGGAGGATTGCGAATGATATCGCTAGGGAAATTTTAGGTATGCATATAGCAACGTTACTTGACACGAGAGACGGACAACCAAGATCTTACGTTCCAAACGAGGAATTATCTGAGTTTAGGAAAGAATTAGCTGAGCGTTTGCCTTGGAGAGAAAAATTACCACCACAATATAGGAATAAACAGCATTAGTACTTCTTTGTTACACCATTCTTAGGACATATATCACTTAGAAAACATTTGCTGCAATAAGGTATTGGTGCTTGACATATAGCTCTACCATGGGCTTTTAGTTGATATGCGATTTTCTTCCAATGTTCTTTCGGAATAATTTTCATCAAATCTTGTTCTATTTTATCCGGATCTTTATTTTTAGTCCATCCGAATCTATAACTAACTCTAATTACATGAGTGTCTACTGGAATGCCATAAACTTTTCCGAACGCATTCATTAAAATTGTATTAGCAGTTTTTCTTCCTATACCAGATATTGTTGTTAGTTCTTCCATAGTATCAGGGACTTTACCATTGAATTTTTCAACAAGGATTTTGCATGCCTTCTGTATTCTAACAGCTTTCATCGCAGGGAAACTTATCGGTTTAATGGTTTCGATAAATTCTTTCAAGCTGGCATTCGCATAGTCTTTTGCTGTTTTGTATTTTGTGAATAATTTTGGGGTACAAACATTAACAACTTCATCTCTAACTTGCGGAGAGAGCATGGCAGCAACGAACAGTTCCAAAGAAGTAGACCAATTTAAATAGTATTTGGCATTTGGATATTCTTTATTTAATCTTTTCACACCTTCAAGGACAGTTTTTTGATTCACAAGCTTAGTGGGCATAGAATGAAATGTATGCTTAGGAATAGAAAAGTTTATATTTTTGTAACACGTGTTACATCTCAAGGTGATTGAAGTGAAAGAATTTATCATGGTATTTGACCTCCCAAGGGAAGAAGGGACAGTTAAAGTCAGAACCTGGAGAGAATTGCAGAGAATGGATGCAAAGATGATACAATTTTCCATATGGAAGTCTGAAAAATTGGACGAGTTGATGAGATTGGCAATCGACATCAAGAAATCAGGTGGGAGCGCAAGGATACTCGAAGAGAGGTTTGTATTTTAAAAAAAGAACTTCAGCAGCAATTCAACAACAACTATCCCAGCAACAATCCATACAACCTGCTTAGGCTTTATCTTGATAACCGGCTGCTCCTCTTCACCATATCTAATTAATCCACCTATACCGCTAGGCATATACACCTTGTCTTTCTGCGGAGCCATAGTTAACAATTATCCTATGTGTTCTTAAAACTTATGGATAAAATTTCATGGTGTGAAGGCAAATGCTTCTAACCCACTAAGCTCATCTCCAATTTTATATCCAGCTCTCCTTACTACAGCTAAATGACGAGTTGATGCGAGTCTCTGACCTATACCTACATTATACTCAGGTGGAATATACAAATCATCTCCTAGAACAGCGCCTGGGGATATAACAGAATTGCTTCCAATTATAGTGTTATGTCCAACTATCCCAGCTCTAATATGAACCCCATCTTCTACCCTTGTAAAAGGCATCAATGTAGTTTCTTCAATTATAACTCCACTTCCTATGTAAGCATTGTCGCCAATTACAGAATTTTGTATAAGAGTACCATCACCTATAGTCACATTGCTTCCTAAAATACATCTACCCACGAAATTTATTCTTTCGGAACGATTACCTAACCTACGAACAGTATCATCATGAACCAGCGCCTCCCAATCTGCCCCACGTCTCTGTACGTACATCCTATGAAGTATAGGATATTCCCCATAAAGAATATCGCGAGTCGTTTCACTATAGCTATTAGGTGTTCCTACGTCACTCCATGCGCCAGTAAGTGGATAAGCAAAAACTTTTACTCCCCATTTTACTAAAGACGGAATAAGCCGCCCACCAACATCCAAAGGTTTATTAGTTTCTTCAAGTTCCTTCATCAAATCTCTCATTTCTCTTGAGTTTGCTACTTCGTATATTTCTGGAGAGAAAAGGCATATGGCAGTATTTACATATGAAGATGGCGGGTCTTCTGATTTCTCTACAAATTCACTTACCCTAGCAGTTTTTGAATCAAAAACTACAGTTCCAAAGTTTGGCAATCGCGGATCTTTAGGTTCAAGTTCTTTGACTGCGATAGTTAGAACAGCATCTTTTTGCCTATGTGCTTCATAAAACTCCCCGAGGTCTATGTTTGATAAATTATCTCCATTAACCAATAACACATGATTGTTTCCTATCAAATCTCTATAGTTAGTAAGAGTCCATAAAAATACATCACCACTACCTTTGTTTCTATATACGAGATCATCGTAATTCGCATAATGAATTCTAGGATTAAGACCCTGAGCTCTAAATCTCCCTCCGTAGCCAAAAAAACGATGTGTATCAACTCTATTCCTGTAACCAGTAACCCCAAGAATAAAATCGATAATTCCCTGTTGAGCTAGATATTCGGTAGCTGCATGAAAAATAGCTCTGTTTCCAATTGGAAGCAGGTGTTTAGGAGTGTCGAGCGTTAAAGGATAGAGCCTTGTACCACTACCGCCTAATGGGGATATAGCTGTTATCCCATTTACTGTCAAATTTATCACTACCGTCGATACTATTGAGCTTAAGTATTTAAGTTTAGCGTTTACTTTCAAAAACTTCAATTCATTCACTAAAATAAACTTATAAATTTTATTTCATAATTTCAAAGAAGATAGATCATGTACGACTTACAAACACTAGCACGACAACTTGTTGAAAAACCTAGAGGTATACTAGCAATGGACGAAAGTTTAGGAACTATTCGCGAACGTTTGCAAGCAGTTGGTTTAGAGAGTACAAAAAAAATAGAAGAGCTTACAGAGAAATGCTAGTTACAACTCCAGAACTAGGTCAATACATAAGCGGTGCAATTTTGTTCGAAGAAACACTATACCAAACAACAAGTGATGGTAGACCTTTTGTCTATGTTCTTAAGCAACAAGGAATTATACCAGGTATAAAAGTAGATGGCGGAACACAGAATTATGCAAATGGATTACCACGTGAAAAAGTAACCTTAGGCTTGGATGGATTAGATAAAAGATTAAGAGCTTACAGAAAGAAAGGTGTACAATTTACAAAATGGCGAGCTATATTTTCAATTGGAGACGGAAGACCATCACATGCAGTTACAGAAGAAAATGCACGTAGGTTAGCTGAATATGCTGTCATTAGTCAGTCAGAAGGATTTGTGCCAATAGTTGAACCAGAAGTATTAATGGATGGAGCTCATGGTATCCAAGAATGTTACAATGCAACCGCTCGTGCATTGCATATTGTATTTACTGAACTTATTAAAAACCATGTTGATCTTGCGGCAATGGTGCTTAAACCTAATATGGTAGTTCCTGGAAGAGATAATACTCTGATTGATCCGACAGAAATAGCAATGCGAACAGTCGAAGTAATGCAAAATTATGTTCCAAGACATGTTCCAGGAATCGCTTTTCTATCAGGAGGATTAAGTGATGAAGATGCCACCGGATACCTTAGTGAGATGAACAGATTGTATGTCGCAGATATGCCATGGAATCTAACATTTTCTTTTAGTCGAGGCTTACAGAGAGAACCCTTAAGAATATTTGCAGAATGTGGTCCTGATAATGTTAGAAAAGCACAAGAAATTCTTTTAAGAAGAGCAAAAGAGACTTCATTAGCAACATTAGGTAGGTATCAGTTTTGAGAAATATATGTGCAGCACATATCCGGAAAAATTACCTCTATCTTTTATCCTGTTGCTGCCAGAGCTAAGCTTAAACTCTTTAGTTCTGGAAGCCTTGCATAACCACCCAATCTTCCTACAACTAGTCTGTAGTAAGCCAAACCTTCTTCTGTTATGCTATTAGAATCTTCATTTATCCACTGATCTGGGAATTTTCTTAACTCCGAACCTATTATTCCAACTGGATTTACATTCGTGCCAATACTATAAGTTAGTAATCCATCGGATGACTGAACCAAAATATCATTAGGATGCATACCATAATCAGGATTTTTCGGCACTATCATGATACCTGTTTTTCCTCTTTCAACTGCTCTTACGGCCTGTCTTCCTACCAATTCAGCAGCCTGTCTATCTAAAAGTGTTGCATATCTAACATCAGCTCTAAGAAGTGTGCCAGGAACAACCTCTCTTACTTTCAATCCCATTTCATCAAAAATTCTTCTGAATACGCTACCTACACTACCATTACCATGACCATTAACTGCTGAATCTCTTTTAGCATATAGTTCTCCAGTCGGGTCTTTTAGACTTTCAGATAGAACTACAACAGCATAACCGTCACGTTCCAAATTTCGCACCGTATGTTCTACCACTTGTTGCTGAGCTATAGGTCTTTCTGGTAGATAAATCAACGGTCTTAGATCATCTTCATAAAGAAGTGATACGGCTCCTGCCGTCCATCCAGAATCTCTACCCAATGATTCAATTACAGCAACTTCTTTTCTTGGTGACATAGATTTGGCATCTAAAGCTACCATTCTCACAATTGTCGCAAGCTCCCAAGCAGCTGTAGGAGCCCCTGGCGTCCAATAAGCACCAATAATATCATTGTCCATAGTTTTCGAAGCAACAACAATATACAATTCTCTTCCCCGCGCTTTTGCAGCTTCATATAATCTGTGAGTAAAACCTGCTGTCCCATTACCACCGATGGGAACAATATGGTTAACGCCCCATTCGTCTAACCTTCTAAAAATAGTATCAAATTCCTCCTCCGTTTCTACTCTGTATCTGGTTGTCCCCAAAAATGCGCCAGGAGTATGGTATAGCATTTCAAACTCTTCTCTACGCTCAGAAGACCATCTGGTTAGATCAAGTTCATCACCATTTAGAATACCTTGAACACCATACCTAGATCCAATAACACGATTAAAACCAGCAGATACAGCCTCAGCAACAATTCCATGAAGGGTGGTGTTTACTACAGCAGTCGGCGCTCCAGATTGATACACTAACAAATTTCTTGTAGTCACTGACGCACCTAGATAATTATTCTCAAGAAGAACTTAAATCTTTATTCAACACATAAAAAGAAATTTTCGTCTTAAACCTATACATTCCAAAAAACAGATAAGGAAGCCAATGTTAAAGATTGAAAAATGAAAAGAGGCGTGTTGGCAATAGCCTCTCTTATGTTTTTGCATTCGCTGAATTTGACTTCAGCAAACGCATAGGTAGCATTTGTCTAAGCGCTTACGCTTGCACCCAACCAGCACCAGACCGTTTCATCCAACATCGCCTCAACTCACTATTGATCATAGTTAACGAGGCAATATGGTCTCGTTTCTGATTCTGATGCAGGCTTCTCAGCCTTTGTTAGTTAGCGGGTGGAGAGAACTTCCTCACTCACACTTTGACATGTGAGCGAAGCTACCAAACCAACTCGCCTAAGGAAAATACTATCAAAAGTTATTTAAATACTTTACTAAATCTGGTTTTGTCTAAAATGGTATTAATCAATAAAGAAAATAGTCAATAAATACATGTTCGTTATACTTAGAAATATGTGCAAATGTGGTAAACAAAAATCGGTTATCGTAAAGTTTTTAGATGACGAAAGAGAGAAGAAAGTATATAACATAATTTCAGATGAGCCTGCAAATTTTACTACAATAAAAAATAAGGCTGGTTTTCATCAAGAAATAACATCCAGGATAATAAAAAGATTAAGTGATAAATTAATGGTAAGGAAGACAGATGGATTATATG
>JACQIA010000084.1 GCA_016198705.1 Candidatus Aenigmatarchaeota archaeon | reverse complement strand
TAAAAAATCTTTTTTCATAATAGACTATGCATATTAATTGCTTATTATTATTAAATATTCCTATGGAAATTGTCAAAGATTACGAAATTAAGGGTAAAACAGACGTAAGTGAACTTGTCAAACAAATGGGGGCAAGCGGTGGTTTTACATCAAAGAAACTTGCTGTTGGAATTGAGATTGTAAAAAAAATGATCGCCGATAAAGATTCGTTGAATTTCCTATCATTTCCTGCTGATATAATCGCCACTGGAACCAGAGGAATCATTCGTGACATGGTGAAAGAAAAATGGTTTGATGTTGTCATTACAACTTGTGGTACTTTAGATCATGACTTGGCAAGAAGCTTTAAGGATTACTATCATGGCAATTTTGACATGGATGATGCAGAACTGCATAAAAAAGGGATCAATAGATTGGGAAATGTTTTGGTTCCGAATGAATCTTATGGGATAATAATTGAAGAGAAGATGAAGCAATTTTTGAAAGAAATTAATGCAAACGAATTAGCCACTTATGAATTGGTGTGGGAATTAGGAAAACGATTAAACAAAGATTCAATCATGTATTGGTGCTGGAAAAATGAAATACCAATGATAGTACCTGGAATTACTGATGGTGCTGTTGGTTATCAACTTTGGCAATATTCGCAAAATAATGATTTTAAAATCAATGTATTAAAAGACGAAAAATTATTGAGCGATTTAGTTTGGAATTCTAAGAAATCCGGTGCGTTAATTGTCGGAGGCGGCATATCGAAGCATCATACAATATGGTGGGCACAATTCGCTCACGGTTTAGATTATGCAGTCTATGTTACAACTGCGATAGAATACGATGGGAGTTTATCTGGAGCTAGACCAAAAGAAGCAATATCATGGGGTAAGATAAATGAGAAAGCTAAATTCGTCAATATCGAAATGGATGCTACTGTCGCTTTGCCAATAATTTTCGCGAGTTTAATTTAACCAAACCACAACTTAATTTCCCTTTCGGCTTCTTCTTTGGTTGCAGAAGCGTGCACAAGGTTCATCATTATCCTATCATCGTCCGGCAATGATAAGTCACCTAAATCCCTTCTAATAGTTCCCTTCTCTGCCTTTGCAGGATCGGTAGCCCCAGTAACTTTTCTTGCTATGGCAACTGCATCAGAACCTTCGAATATCATAACAACTATATGGCTTGATAACATAAACTTCTCTAAATCAGGATAGAACGGCTTTGCAACATGTGCAAAATAATGTTGTTTAAGCAATTGTGGTGTTGGATCAATTTCCTTCCTCTTTATCATCTTCAGTCCAGCATTTTGATAATATTTGACTATTTTTTTCCCCAGACCTTTTTTCACGCCGTCAGGCTTAATCAACACAAGCGTCTTTTCCATTCAATCACAGATTATCTAGAATTTGTCGAATAGCTTTAAACACCTTTTCCGCATCCTGCTGGCCATTTATCTTATAGAAGATTCCTTTATTCTTGTAGTAATTAATAACCTCTTCAGTCTGTTTTTTATAAACCTTCAATCTTTCTTTGATTACATTTTCTTCATCATCACCCCTTTGTATCAACTTCCCTCCACAATTATCGCAGATGCCTTGCTTCTTCGGTGGATTGAAAACAAGATTGAAAATTGATTGGCAGGAGGAACAAGTTCTTCTGCTCGTCAGCCTCCTAATTATCTCTTCATCTCCAACAAGCAAATCCAAAAGACAATCCAATTTTATTTTTGTCTTCCTTAAAATTTTCTCAAAAAAATTAACCTGATTTATAGTTCTCGGATATCCATCCAAAACAAAACCTTTCTTATAAACTGGTTTATTTAACTCCTCTTCAATTATCGCATTCATTATTTCATCTGGAACCAACAAGCCTTTGTTCACATATTCTTTCGCTTTCTTCCCCAATGCTGTCTCATTTTTCATATGCCCTCTAAAAATATTTCCGGTGATAATTTGTGGAATTTTATACGCCTCTGCTATTTTACTTGTTTGAGTACCCTTCCCAGAACCAGGAGGGCCAAAGATTACCAAGAACATATTTTTAATGGAATTTTTGAACTTTTAAATTATCACTAACAATTAGATATTAAGCTGGTGTAGTTTAGCCTGGCTAGAACATGGTAGTCCAGCTTAAGCGGCGCTCATAATAAATGATAAATGAGCTTTGAAAAAAGATGAAATAAGAAACGCCGAAGTCCGGAGTTCAAATCTCCGCACCAGCATTTCTATTTTAAGAATCTAAATTATTATCATGCCTTTCATACAATCAAAGCGAAATATAGAAAGAAAACATCTCACCCTATTATCAAAACTAGAAGCCCCTATTCTAGAAAAAATAATCAAACTATATCCGAAATGGGCAACACCAGACATGCTAACCTATTCTGCATTGTTGCTTGGATTGTCTTTGATTCCAATATACTATCTGACAAACTTCAACCCATCCTACATCTGGCTAGCCAATCTAGTATTTCTTTTGCATTGGATCACTGATTCTACAGACGGAGGATTGGCATACCATAGAAAAACACCAAGACCAAACTATGGCAATTACATAGACCACGTCTTCGACAACATAACTATCTTCTCAATTTTTATTGGTTTAGGCATATCACCAATCTTAAGCATGCCAGTTGCAATTGCATTGTTGATTGTATTTTATTTGTGGAATCTGCAGTCTGCGTATCTGAGCGCATATGAAGGAACATTAAGAATTTCCAGCCGGGGATTTGGCGGTACAGAAGGTAGACTTCTTGTGATACTGCTGCAAACACATTGGTTCTTCGTTCCCAACAACTACATCTTCGGCATTCACGCACTTGAATTGATCTCATGGATTGCATTGTCTATAGTAACTTTAGCCTTCATACTTGACGTAACTAAAAATCTTGCTTACTTGAGAAAGGAAGATGACGCGAAATTAAAAAATAAATAGTCTTTCTTCCTTAATTGATTGATATGACAGAGTTTACAGATGACGAAAAAAAGGTAGTTGAAGCAATGAAATCTTTAGGTGCTAAGTCTGATGATAAATTGAAGGATGTTGATTCTATAGCTAAAGCATCTTTAATGCCTAAAGGGAAGGTTGCGAATATTATCTTGGGTCTAGTGAACAGGAAAGTTGTTAAAAGAATTGCAAGGGAAAAAGCGGCTGGCTATTACTTAATTGCTTCTGTTTGAATTAAGTTTTAATAATCCCATAATTCTATTGTTAGACGATGGCCTGAATAGCTTAGCCTGGTAGAGTAGGGGCCTGTGGAGCCCCTGACCCGGGTTCAAATCCCGGTTCGGGCCCTTCAAAAATCTTTAAATACAATCAAGCACTACTATATGTTTGTCTCGTGAGCTTGGCGTTCAGACTTGACTACGGCACGCAAATGCCAAGGATGAGAAGTCTTATTCTAGCTCATGGTATAGACTACAGCTATGCTAAAATCTTGAGTGGCATTCAAGGTAAAGGTTGATTGATGAAACCTTTAGAGGTAGGACCCGCCAATTCTGGTTGATCCCGCCAGAGACCATTGCTATCCGGGTTCCACTGCCATGCGAGTCGAGAGGTGCAAGACCTCGGCGAACTGCTTCATAATGTGCAGTCAACCTACCCTGTTCAGGGGGATACATTCGGGAAACTGAACTCAATACCCCATAGCTATAGATTTCTGGAATGAGTCTATAGCAAAAGCCACGGCGGAACAGGATGGGACTGTATCTCATCAGGCTGTTGTTGGTGCAATGAACCAACAAACCGATAATGGGTAGGGGCTATGGAAGTAGATGCCCCACGATGGATTCTGAGACATGAATCCAGGCACTACGGTGCGCAGCAGGTGGAAACTCTTCGCAATTGGCTAACGCCAGACGAGGGAACCTGGAGTGTTCTTGCTTTGCAAGAACTATTGCCAACTGAAAACGGGTTGGAGAATAAGGACTGGGTAAGACGGGTGCCAGCCACCGCGGTAATACCCGCAGTCCAAGTGATGGTCACGATTATTGGGTCTAAAGCGTCCGTAGCCGGTTTGATAAGTTCCTGGTGAAATCTACTAGCAAACTAGTAGGCCTGCTAGGAATACTGTCAGACTTGAGAGAGGGAGAGGGCAGAGATACTCTCGGGGTAGGGGTTAAATCCTGTAATCCTGAGAGGATCACCTGTGGCGTCAGCCACAATATAATTAGGCTGCCATTAAAGGCGTCTGCCTAGAACTCGTCTGACGGTGAGGGGCGAAAGCTAGGGGAGCGATCGGGATTAGATATAGAAAAATTCTACTAAATACCCCGGTAGTCCTAGCTGTAAACGTTGCCCACTTGGTGTTGCAGTCCTCTTGGGGGATTGCAGTGCCGGAGCGTAGGTGTATAGTGGGCCACCTGGGGAGTTCACTCGCAAGGGTGAAACTTAAGGGAATTGGCGGGGGAGCACACAAGGGGTGGGC
>JACQIA010000083.1 GCA_016198705.1 Candidatus Aenigmatarchaeota archaeon | reverse complement strand
GAAAACTGCCGCATAAAACTGAGAAAGAAAGCTATGAACTGGAGTATGGAAGGGCAACTGTAGAGATGCATATTGATGCAATCCCCAAAGGAGCTAAAGTTTTGCTTGTTGACGATTTGATTGCGACTGGTGGTTCTTTGGTAGCTGCAATAAATCTAATAAAAAAACTTGGTGGAGATGTAGTTGAATGTGCAGTCATAATTGAACTGCCTGATTTACATGGAAGGGAAAAAATAGAAGGAAAGGGGCATAAATTATTTTCGATGGTTGAGTTTGAGGGGGAATGAATAATTTCTTTTTAAAATCATTATATTTATAAACCCTATCCATAATGAAGAATTTATGATATCTATCGATATAAATGTAAAAGATACACGGATGTCTATTGAATCTAGTTTTGGCAGAACAATTAGCAGGATTGGAAAATGTGTGCATATAAAAAAAGTAGCGCTAGAGAAAATTAGAACCTTTAAGGAGGAGGATAGAATATACGGGTTTACCCACTTATACAAATTAAGCAAATATCAAATTAGCAATTACACAAGATATATTGAAGGGCTTAAAAGAATCTTTGAGCAACTCATCTTAGCTAGAGAACCAGTTAATACCCTTGTCCCCTTCAAAGATGGTTTTTTTGCTAAAAGAAGGTTTAATTGGGTCAAGAACAACTTGTCAAGGGATATTGATGCCCTTACTGAATATTTTGAATCGATTGAAGGCATAATAAAAAGATTAATAGAAAATTTAAGAAGCCAGAGTGGGTTAATCCAAGTTATTGCTGCTGATACTGCCAAAGCTAATAGCAAATATTTTAAATCAGCTATGACAGGGCAGCAGGAGACTGAATTAATCAGATTGGTAGAAGAAGAAATAAAACTTTCTGAGGAATTAGCCAATAAGCTAGAAAATTCTAAGGAAATTGGGGTACATTTTTTAAGTATTGCAGAACAGTTGCAAAACAGGTTAATAGATTTCTTTATCGCTCTCTCGGAGCAAAAGGCTAGAGAATTTAGGAATGTAATGAACGAGTCTGACATCAGTTTTGAAAGTATTTGCGACAAAATAGAAAAAAATATGTCGGGTTGGTATGCTATTAAAACTGTGCTAGTTTTAGTAGGATTTGGGGTAGGCCTACTTTATCCAGATAAGCAAGTAAGTCAGATGGGTTTTATAGTTGGGGGAGGTGCATTGGGCATAGATTTCATCATGGATTTGATTACAGGAATACCCGCCTCTCGCAGAAAAACAATTCAGCTTAAAAATAAAATTATAAGTACTATAAGAACAAACGAGGAAGTTATCGCAAATATTAGCAGACAATTACAATCTGCTAGGAAAAGTGTAGGCAAAGTGCCTGATTTTTTGTGAATGCTGAATTTATTTTGTACTCATTTCTTTCCTGTATCTTATCAAGTCCTGTCCTAAATCTTTGCTTACATATAAAGTAATAAATTCTTCTCCAGGCTTTCTAATTGCAGTAACATAATTTCCTTTACTTAATCTATTTGGATTTAATGTAAACTGAGCATTAAAGGTATCATCGCTATCAACTAAAACCTTTGTTGGAATTTTACCTTTTTTGCTTAAAGGTTTAAGCAAGTCTATAACTCTATCATAATGAATTGCTCTAGTGTGAGGTATTTCGTAAACTACAGCTCCATTTTTTCCATCAATAGCATTTTTAACAGTTTTAGAGTGGCTTCCTAACAAATATTCTTTTCCTTTTCTTCCTTGTTCAAATAAAACTTCAGCTCTTGAGGACAAACAAGCGCCTGCTGTATCTGCAGCACCCAGTGCAATCCCGGCAGCAGCCAATAAGGCAATACCCGCTTTATAAAGGATGTCCATGTAATCATTTATTTGCACTGCAACTATTTCACCAGGAGAGGCTTTGGTTGTTCCTAACAAATAATACCCCCCTGCAAATGTCAAAGGGACTAACCAATTCATCAAATTAAATGACCGATTGAAATAAGACCCTTCTGGAACTCTCCATTCACTGTATCCTGGCAATGAAAATGGAGACCCTAAGGCTCTTGGGATGTCAGAAAAAAATACGCCTCGACGATACCCTTTAGGTTTTTCGACTTTAACTGTCTTTTTATCTTGGGATTTTGATTTACGGTCACTGAATAAGTGAAGTATTCTGTTATTCCTATGTTTGATATATTGCCAAATTATTCTTTGCGCTTTCTTCTCATCTGGCAGTCCTTCAAAATACGCTAATTCCCTGGAAACCCTTTGATTTACTTCTTCTCCTATTCTTCTTCTAACTTCTACTGTTACGTCTGAAGTTTGCTGACCTGCATTGCCATTTTCAGAAACCAAATAATCAAGAGTTCTTGGGTTTATGCTTCTTAAATCATCTTCAGGGTTTTTTGCACTTGGGTCTACAACACACTCTATTCCCCAATATTGGACTAATTCCGGTCTTTCAGCAACGTATATTCTACGCCTTTGTCTTCTTAGAGGTTCAAAATGTTTGCTCCAAAAATTTACAGCATTAGTAAAATAGTTGTTGTTTGATACTTGCAAGCTGCTTACGAGCGCAATCACTGCAGGATGTGTGATTATCCCTGTTATTGCTGCAATACCGGTAAACCAAGTTGCTTTTTCCCACCCTTCTATCCCCTTAACCTGCATATTTTCTTCTTGCGTGAAGCTGGCTGAGATATTCCTATACAATGTCATGTCTCTATATCTAACACCATCAATTACAATTCCTTGCCTTCCGACATTATAAGCTTCAATTTGCCTTGCAATTTTTTCGTAATTTGCGTGGGAAGCAATGCCTGTAACTTCTCCTCTTGAAGGGAAGAAAAAAGAGCCAACTAAAAGACTAGTGTCAGTCAAATAACCCAAAGACCTTAATGCATAATCTGCAGCAACATTATCTATTCCGACACTGTTTTGAACCGCTTGAATTCCCGACCTCAACAAAACATAGGGTACTACCACATATCTAAAAGCATCAATCCAGCCCAAAATATTGCCCTCAATTGTCCCTTTTGCAACAGCACCGGCTTTAGCGACCTCTAGTTCTTCTTCTATTGCATTTCTTTGTCGTATAACTAAGTGTTCTAATGTTGGATTCACAAAAGAATCAAAAAACTGTTTGAATCCTTGACCATTTGCTGGCGTGTATAAAGTTATATTTCTTGGACCTACAACTATAAATCCATTTTGAATCAATTGCTCAAGTTCGTCGCGATATTTCCTAATTAACGGTTTGACAAGTTTTTTTGCAGCGAAATCGCTTCTATCTGCAAGTGCATTAACACTATTGGTGGGGTCAACAATCACACTAAGGTCGCCTGCATGCCTCAATTGCGCATTCGCACGCTCTATTAAAGTATCTAAGTCCGGTTGTGTGTCAGCCGAAGTGTAAAACTGTCTGACTCTTCCATCAAACCCTACGTTTCCATAATGCTGCCTTAATTCTGCGAGATATTGGCTTAGTCTCGCCCAATTGTCTATCATATTTTCTGGTCTATTTGGCAAGTCAGATTCATGTAACTCTCTTGTCTCATCATTTCCTAAAAGAGCATCATTAAATTTGACTCTATGGGTCGCTTCCCCATATTCGCTGCAGGTATATTCTCTTAATTCTATGATTAAAGGGTCGATTAAGGTCGAACTTGTAATGCTACCATTTACTTTTGCAAGTTTATGTTTCAAAGATGTCTCATGATGTCTGTCGTATCGCCTGATTGCTTCTTTTACAAAAAATGTTGGAAATGCACTAATATGACTATTGGCTTTCCCTGCATATTTCCATCCACTCTTGACCGCATGAACCAACGACATTTTCAAACCCTCGGATCTTTCCAGTCATTTCCAAAAGTAGCAAACCCAAGCGCTTTCGGCACATCAACTTTCATGCCGTTACACTCCGCAACATCAGTTGCTTTTGAAATGCTTCCGTTGCAGTTTACAAAAAACTCGTCCTTGCAATGCACAAGCTCGCCTTTATTCTCACAAACAGCAGATGTGAAAGTGCTGAATGTTAATTCCTTGGATTGCCCCTTCGGTTTAACATTCCCATTGTTTATATTCTCAGCTGCAAAACTAATAGAAACTATTACTACAAGTAGTATTGAATAGATTACCAACCCCCTCATAGGATAGATTGAAATTCACTAGTATTTAAAGCTTTCGGTTTTATACTACTATAGAGTGGTTAATTAGAGATAAACAAAAATAGAAAGTGTTAAATATGGGTACATACTATGAGTATATATATGACAAG
>JACQIA010000086.1 GCA_016198705.1 Candidatus Aenigmatarchaeota archaeon | reverse complement strand
GTTCTGCACTATCTGCAATGAAGCTGAGTTATTTACATTTACAAAGTTATTTATTCCATTAAATAAGAAAGAATTGCCAAATTTGCCATATGCAGAATTGCCCAATGACTGCTGTGTTGCATTCCATCTAATGTATGTACCATTGTTTAATGCTTTTACCTGGTTGCTATAATCAAGAGTATGTGTATCATTCTCCAAACTGGAGGCATTATCATAATGGTGCAACAATACTAAACCGCCAGTTCCATCAGGCTTGATTGGAAGGGCTGTGAAGTTGTAGGTTATGTTCTGTGTAGAGTTTTGTATTGACAAGTTTATGTATAAAAGATTGTTGTAGTTTAGATTTGTTGAATTACCAGCATAGATTATTAATTTAGTTATATTTGATAGAGTATCTGCTGTTGTTATGTTTAATGTTACTGAAATGTTTGTAGTTGTTGTTGCATTTAAAGGAGAGTTTAGAGTTAGGTTTGGCACTGTTGTGTCTACTGTAAATACTTTTATGCTTGTGTTTCCTACTGTGTTGTTTGAGCTTGTGCATGAAGCAAACCATGTGAATGTCTTATCCTGAAAAGTTAGGTTAAATGTCTGGTTTATATCTTCTGATATGGTTGTATCTGTTTGGTTTAGGTTTAATGGACCATCCAAGTATAATGTACAATTGCTTGGGGTGCCGCCTTCTACTGTTAGATTGTAAGTTAAGTTTAAAAATTTCGTATTCAAAAATGTGTTATTGCTTGGAGATACTTGCGAGACTTCTGAAATAAGCAAGGAGGCATTAACCCAGCTTGAACTTCTATTGCCATCAAATACCTTAAATGCTGCTGTCCAATTTTCTCCTTTTGTAAATATATTTGTAGCATTATTTGTTAAAGTATAGGAAGCTAAAGAATTGTTGCTTAGGCTGGTTATATTTCTTCTAAAATGTTCCCTTGTTCCATTCCAGAATACAATTTCTACAGTCATTAAATCCCCTTCTGGATCTGCAACAACAGATGTAGCATTAAAATTATTAGCAGTAAATAAAGGATTAGGTATGATGAACGGAGTAGCATTATACGATAAATTAGTGTCTGACACCAAAATAGAATAATTTACCCATAACCCAGAATTTATCACCCCGTCATTTGTTCTTGCTGCGCAAGTCCAGTTTTCTCCACTTGTGAAATTATTAGTATTGTTGTATGTTAATTGATAGGATACTACTGTGCTGCTTCCTGGGGCACTTATAGTTATGTTAGTTCTGAAGTGCTCTCTTGAAAGATTATACCAAATTATTGTTCCTACACCTGCGTCATCTGGGTTAGGATCTATGAATGTGAATGAACAGTTTAAATTATCTGTACTTCTTGTTGGTGTTCCTGGGGTTATTAGGGTATTAGCATTATCTGGAGGAAGAGTTATATTAAATTCCTGTATTGCTGTGTTGTTTATGTTTCCTGCCAAGTCTGTTGCATTTGCTTTCCAGTAATATCTTCTGTTATTTAAGTTGTACAAGTTCTTGATTTCTTTTGCACTTAAAGTTCTGTTATAAATTGCTACTTCATCTATTGTGCCATTGAAGTAACCATAAGCTGGATCATATCCTACAAATAAGTTAGTTATGTTCTGCTCTATCAGCATTGGAACTGCTTTTGAATTTTCCAGTATTCCGTTTACATACAATAGCATATAAGAACCATTATAAACTCCAGTTAGGTGATACCACTGGTTTGCATTCCAGCTTCTTGTTGTAGAATTTATTACATCTGTGTTATTATAGCCGAAGACTAAGATATCGTCCGAGATATTACCAGTACTTGTACCACTACCTTGATAGAGTTTGTTGTTGAATATATTTAGAGCATATATAGTTTCTTGGGCTCCATTAAAAGAGATAGTCCATTCGTCTGGGTCACAAATTAATGTATGTGGAGTAGAATTAAAAGAAGGATTGCCTGTTGTGTTTCTTGAAGGGTCACAAACAAAAACATCTCCGTCTCCTGCACCAGAACCTTGGCCAGCATATAATTTACCATTAAAAACTCCCAAAGAGAATATATGTTCTTGGGCTCCATTAAAAGAGATAGTCCATTCGTCTGGGTCACAAATAGTACTATCACTAAAAGCTGAAGTATTAAATTCTGGATTACAAACCAAAACATCTCCATCTCCTGCATCAGAACCTTGGCCAGCATAAAGATTTCCATTAAAAACTTCCAAAGCTGATATTCTTTCTTGGGCTCCATTAAAAGAGATAGTCCATTCATCAGGATCACAT
>JACQIA010000005.1 GCA_016198705.1 Candidatus Aenigmatarchaeota archaeon | reverse complement strand
TTTTCTATCTTTTTCTGGTATTTAGACAATTTGAAAAAGTAATTTTCCTCCTCCACAACCTCAGGTCTTTTCTTATGCTCAGGACACAATCCTCCTACGAGTTCGCTTGTTGTATAAAAGGCTTCACAGCCAACGCAATAAAGGCCCCTGTATTTTTTCTTGTAGATATCACCAGATGTTTTGCATAATTCCCACAGTTTATGCACACCGGGCCAGTGGTCTTTTTTAATTGATGATCTTAAAAAACTGTTGAACGACAAGCCTATCTTTGTTGCCAATTCCTTGAAAATCGCAGCATTCTTGTCGCACAATTGCTGTGTATTGATGCCAGCTTCTTCTGCCGCTTGCACGTTTTTCAAACTATTCTCATCAGCGCCGGTAGTAAGAAACACATCTTTGCCCAATAATTTCTGATATCTTGCAATTACATCAGTCTGTACAAATTCTAAAGTATGCCCTATATGCGGTGATGCATTCACGTACGGAATTGCTGTAGTTAAATAGAATTTCTTCTTAATGAAAATACTCACCTTTTGTTATGAAATTGTTAGCAATAGAAGTAGTTAAAAGTTCATTGAAGCATTTGGCTATCGCCTGAGAACTTTACCACCTTTATTGTCAATTAAAAGTTATGATATTTAAAGTTCTTACTTTAGCCCATCGAATATCTTACCCTTAAAAATCTTTCACCATATGGAGTGTGTAGAACAACTCTCCTAGGCGGATTCCTGTCCCTTAGATAATGTTCAAAAAGAGACGGTCCAAGTTGCACGCGTAACCGGAGGATCCAAAGTAGGTAACTGCCTTTTAACTAATTGATGAAATTCCGTTTCAAGTTCTTCGCTAGCCAATGGCATTAATTTTCTAATTAATTTTTCGATTTTGAAATATAAATTCTTTGAACTTATTTCCTTCCTTTAGAATAAACCAAGAAATAATACAAAACAGCGCCTAGAATGAATAAGAAAATCATCACTAACACCCAAACCAGCTTGTCCTCAAACTTCCTCCTCTGCAGTAAATCTATAAGCATCCAAATCCAAAAAACTCCAAATAATAATACTAAAGGCAGTGCCAAAACACCAACACCCATCATAGCACCCATCCAATCCATGAACGGCATAAAGCTAATAACATTAAATCGCATATTAAAAGCTTGTGGATAATTTCGTTCAACTCACAGAAACTCTGGCAAAAATAATATCAGAGATGGAAAGCAACAGGAGAAATGTCGGCAATTTCCTAAAAGAATCAAATGAATTCACTGAACTAACTGTAGACAATGAGGTAATAGAAAAAAAAATAATACATTCAACGGATGCAGCAGAGCTTAAAGGTTTGAAAATAGCTGGGATAGATGGTGGTTTGGTAAAAAAATCTTTCCATGGAATAGACCTGATGCTTTTGCGTGCTGTGGGCGTGATATACGATTATACTGACGGCAATTTGAAAGTTGAGTATTATCCCAATGCAATACCGGCACCAATACCGAGGGCTATAAACGATCCGTTGGATGATCTGGGCTTTGAATTGAACAGCAACATCGAAAGGCAAATAACTGAAATAAACATGGCAATTGAAGTTCTGGAGAAATACGAGCCAGATTTGCTGCTTCTAAACGGTTCGGTGATCCCCCATTATACATTCGTCCCGGAGAAGGGCTCGTTTGTTTATGTGAATTATGAAAACATGATCAGCGCTTATAATAAATTGTTCGATGCTGTCAAAAGCAGGAAAACAATCTTGGCGGGTGTGATAGAAGACAGCCGCGGCACGAGATTCTGTGAAATATTGAGCAAGGCAATGAACATAAATTTCGATCCAAACATCCCGCCAGAGTTTAAAATTGTTTTAAACCACACCAAAGACACCAATCTCTTGGCATATACGCTCAACCATGGACAAAGGACTTTTACCTTCCCCTATTCGTCTGAAACTGAAAGCCATCCAATCCTTAGAAATTTCCCAGCAGCAAAACAGATATTCACTTTCTACCTGCGGACAGCTGAATTCGACAGGCCTTTGAGGGTAGATTTTCTTGCTGACAAAGGGAATGTCGATACCGTAAATCGCATATCATCTATACTTTTGGCATTAGCCAGCAATTCCAGCTACGGCACACCATCAGTAATAGTTGAGGCAGACCAGAGAGCCAAACTATCGGAAAATGATTTGGAAATATTTTATCATGACATACTCAACAAAGCAGGCAATATAGAGAGTTTGTTGCAACAAAGAAGAAATCAAAGGCCATTCTAAGTGAATGTTCCCGACTTGGGTGCAACGCACCATTTCTACAAGGTATAATATAGCTTTAATGATATTTAAATGATACGGTATTTAAGGGGTATTTGAATTTTGAGGTGTTTCTGCTTGCTGTTTATCAGAAGTTTGTTCACTTTCTCCTGAAATTTTTGCATCTTCAATTTCAATCTGCTTCGGCTCTTTCAACGAATATAAATTTTTATAGACTCTTCTCCCAGTCTCATTTATTTCGTAAACAATGCCAATAGACTTCCAGTAAGCCAGAATAGGTGATAATGTTCCTGTAGACACTTTTATTGCCGCCGCAATTTCAGTAAGAGAATGTTCTCCATCACATAAGTTATAAGCTCTAATATAATCTTCTGGTTTTTTCTTTTTTTTCATTATTATATTTTTTAGTTCATTCTCAGGAAAAACCATCCGTCCTAATAGTGCTACTACTACTTCATTCTGGTTGATTATTTGTTTCAGTAGACTCTCCAATTTCTTCACCTTTTATTCCATTCTGGTTTGTTATTTTCGGTACAGCAATACCAATATCATTCAGATCTATAATCTTAAGCGGGCATTTTTTATTTTTATATAAATTACTAAAAACAATTCCCTGTGACTCGAATTTTCTTACCCAGTTACTTACATTCATCGGACTAATGTTTATCGTTCGAGCCATGTCATTTATGCCTGATTTTCCATCACATGCCTGAAAGACTAATCGTTTTTCGGGGGTATCCAATAATTTAGGCAGAGCTTCCTTCAATTGTGCAAAAGATTCAAATCTTAGATATGCTATTAATTTATCCAACTTTGAATCTATAGATTCCAATAGTTCATTGCTCTTGTCCAACATTATTTTCAACCTCTTTGTTTTCTTTCACTGGTTCCTGTACTACATTCTCAGTGACTTCTGGTATTTCTATTCCGAAATCTTCAAGGTCAAAAGTCTTCCAGTAACGTTTTTTGTAATTCGGATGAATTTCCATTATACCCATTTTAGACCATCTTTTCCACCAAGTTCTTATTGTGTTGTCGGTGGTCTTTTTATTTAGAAGTCTTTCAATGTCGTCGCTACTCCTCCCGTCACTCAAGTGATAGACTAAAGTTTTTGTCTCATCCGAAAATTCCTTTTCAATCACCTGCTTTGCCTTTTCAACTCCTGTTAGTTTTACCCATTTGTTAATGCTTTCTAACAATTCTATAACCCTATCTAATTTTTCACTCATACTGCTCTCCTTCGTAGATTAGTTTTTGCGCGTCGTCTTTGGTTATTTTTCCATTTACGACATCTTTCACGCACTCGAAAAGAAACTTAGTTGTGAAAAAACCAAACTTGTGGTATTTCATAAATTTCTTCGCATGAAGTGATAAGGGAATCCCCCTATCTTTTAAATTCGTTTCTCTAAAATGGTTAACAACAAAAAACCCCTTTAGTTTCTCAGGTTCTGTATCCGTAGTTTCCAACTCCTTTTTGATCCATCCGTTTAGTTGATTTACTTTATCTTTTCCGCCCTGGTTAGTCGTACCTTCTACCTCAATCAAATTCTTGGTTCCATCGAAACTGAAACTTATGTCTGCATTGTCGGTATCCTCTTTCAAATGTACAACATTTTCAAAACCCAGAAAGTCTAGGGTATATGCGACAGCCTCCTCAAGAGGCTTGTCTGTTGTATAAAGCAGTCTCTCAAACATGTCGTACTTTATAATCTGACTATTCAATTCCTCGATTTTCCTGTCCACAGCAGTTCTTTCTTCGAAAGAATGTTCTGATGCCCAGTCTGGCTTTTTCTGAGTTAACAATATCAGTTGCATCATGTCATAAGGCAAAATTATGGTAGGCAATGTGGGGCCTGTGAAGCATGCGTACAGCTTCTTCTGTGCTATAAGTTTCTTACAAACATCGTCGCCTTTCTTAATACCGGTCATCTTTATGATATCGTTTATCTGAGGAAACATGTGATTTAAAAAAATGTAATCTTTGACGGCCTGCATAATCGTTTGGTCTTCGTTGGATACTGACATTTTGATTCCCATGCATATATGAGGTAGCTTAGCTTTAAATAGGTTATTGTATTTACGATTTTTAACAAAAACGAAGTTTCTTTATAAACCTTTCGCTTCTTGTAAATGGCAGACCTAAAATTTAGAGACGTCAATCGTCTCTCTTTGTCCCGTCAGCATCCTTTTTATCCAAGTAGATAACCAAAATCGGTCTGTTGTTCTTATCAGAGCAAAAATATGTGCAAATTTCATCACCCTGCCTCAACCCGGATGCAAAAACTACCTGTTTTGGCAGGTAAATCAAGTAACTATTCTTGCTCCTTCCAATCCTAGATTTCCACCCAAGAACACCTACAGAAACATTCTAATTTATCTATTATAAGGCGTATGAACTTTTAGACCGTGATTTTTATCTTCATCAAGAACTGCAATAGAGGTTTTCGTATCTGGAGGTGAGTATACAGCATAACTACGAATTGCAAGCCAACTAGGAGGATTTAATTCTTTATAGCGAAGTTGACCGATTGGATATGGAAGTTTTTTTGTTCTTAAAAATTCCTCCACAATTGGTGTCATTGCTGCAGTCAAAGGACTTAAGGGTTCTTCCTTTTTCCTTCCAAATCCAAATGGTCCCATAAGCTACTAAATGGTAGAAGTAATTATTTAAATAACATTAAGAACAGGTATCTTTCAACAGAAATATCTTCATTCGAGCCTAGTGATATGGCAAAAGCATTCTAGTTTATTTAAGGATAAGATGATCCATGAACTGTTAACTTACCAGCCCTATCTTCATCTAGAATAATAATTGGCTTTGGCGGAACTGTCGCCACATATATGTCATAACTATTAGACGCAGACATACATGGTGTTCGTGATTTTCTAAAGCCAAGATCATAAGGTGTATATGGAAGTCCCTCTTCTTTCAAATAAGTTCCCATAACTCTTCTCATTTCTTCTGTTAAAGGATTTAATAGTTCTTGTTTTTTCCTTCCAAGCCCAAATAAGCTCATAATCGAACTAAATATGATAAATACTTATTTAAATATGTAGCTTATTCCCTAGAAATTCTTGCAAACTTTGGTGTTACAACCAAATATCCATCTTCTGTGCCAACAAGATCAAACCCATAATTGTGGGATACCCTCTTGAGCTTTTGCACAGCCAATTGGAATTGCCCCAGATCTTGCCTCTGCAGTTGCTTGGTTTTCAAACAAAGAATATTACCTTCTCTCAATAATTTTTCAAACCTGTCAACATCAGCCATATTGGTTAAATTTTCCACCCTGACGTGAACCCTGTCCATTTGCTCCTCTTCTTCAGGAAGCTCCACTGTTTCGTGTTTACCAAAAAGCGATTCAGGCAACAAGTCTCTTAGTCCCATTTTTATCAGTATAGAATAATTGGTCTTTTATAAATATATCCTTTTAGCTGGCTTTGCACTTTTAGTCCTGTAACACGTGTTACATCTAGTTCAAACAACAACATCTTGTGTGTCTTAATTACTTTAGGTGCAAAGCACTTTTAGCTCCAATAATCCGGCTACATCATTTCCACAGCATCAGCCGCATTTTGCAAGCTGCTGGAAAAGCCGGGCTCCGCTCCAAGAATAACCGTCCTTTTCCCATATTCCTTTGCCTTCTGCACCACTGGCAGAAAATCGGCATCTCTTGTAGCCAATGCTATCACATCAACATCCCTAGCTAGGATAGTCTCTATCGCCGCTACAGCCAAAGATACATCAACATCACTAGCATCTTCCTGCTGTTGGGCTAGAATAACCACACATTCATAACCCTCGTTAATTATCGCTTCAATCAACTTCTCAGGAGCAAACTGGTTTATAAAAACTTTGGCAATCATCAGTTTTCCGTATTTTAGAACACGCCTGCGCAGCTCCCGTAAATCTATCATGAACTCCTTTCTAAGCATGTTAGGCCCGTCTACAAACAAGGCTACATTAGGCCCATCATTTCCGTGTTCTTCCTTATAATTACCCATTCAATTCAACTGAACCAATTAACTTTAGTTGCCGCTCCACTTAAAACTATGTCAATAGACAATAGCCTTACATTACCTGCATAGCTAGATATTTCTACTTTTTCATTTGTCAATGTCTTTACTTGATCTACGTTTCCTTCAGGCTTAAACCTTTTCACCTCGCCGGTAACCGAAGGCAGTGAAACCAAATTCGACTTATAGTTTGAGATGTATAACTCAGTAGGAACAACGCTGAAAATCACCTTTTTATCATTCCCAGGAACTATTACAACTCCGTCTAAAGTCACCTGATCCGCCTCCAGAGTCGCTTCTATGGTATCTATTGCGCTGTATTCCAACTTTCCTCTAACACCTTCGATTACAATATCACATCTGCCTTCCTTTCCTATGTTAGCGCCAAACACGTATACAGAACCTATGCAAACCCCGTTTAAATGCAGTGAAGTATTGAACAACTCAAATGATTTCCCAGCAAACGCGTCCTTCTTGGCCACCAATTGCATTTGGAAATATTCCTGCGGTCCAAAAGTAAGCAAACCAGACAATCCCGGCACTACATTAACGCCGCCAGTCAAGTTCTTGCCTATAGGCGTCAGTGCCAAAAGTCCTACTATAAGCCCTATCAATAAAACTATCAAAATAATCTTCGTGCGCATAACTTCCCTAAAAGGTTATATAGGAGTTAAACAATATATTTATGCACGCACTTTCCCAATGGTATTTATATGATTAATTATCAGCTTTTCCAAACTGACGGCGGAATAGTTGGCAATATAATTTGGTTCCTCCTGTTCTTTGTAATGATTTTTGTCTACCCAAGACTCATGGTAACCCAAATGATCTGGAAACTCGAACAGACAGCGAACATGCTCGAAAACTTTACACATACAGCAAGAAGAATAGTTACAAAAAAAATTACCAAAAACCCGTCTAAAGAAATGAGGGATTCTATAAACAATTTCCTGGAATTTTTTGTTATAGAGCCTGTTAGTTTAGATCCCTATGGTATAGTGAAGAAGATTGAGCACTTGGTAGAATTGTCCGAAAAGAGATTCAAATACTTTGTTAAAAGTATAGCGCCAAAACTTGATTCTGAAAATCAGGCAAACTTGATGATGGGATTGTCAGGCGCCATGTCATTGAACCAGATAACAAAAATAGTCAAGCACTACATAGGAATAATCAAGAAAACGAAAAATCTGCAGTTGGCTATGATCTTGCAGATGCAGATGCCATTTATAGAGAAGGTATCCAAGGCTTTGCTTAAGGGAACGGAGGCTTTGACCAACGGCTGGCCTATAGGCGATGCTGCAGGAGCAATTGCTGCTGCACAGCTAATCGGCGATTCCAAAACCAAAGAAGTAGATACTGATACAGTTGTTTCCTCAAAGAGAATCAAAGGCAAGACTGTTTACATAATAAAAGCAAAAGGGCCTGGCGGGAGGCTGGGTAAGATAGGCAAAGTTGTTGATAGATATGCCAGAAGGCAGAAGGTGGCAAAGATAATCACGATAGACGCGGCTGCGAAGTTGGAGGGGGAGAAGACAGGGTCTATAGCAGAAGGCATTGGTGTTGCTATAGGTGGCGTGGGTGTTGAGAGGGCTTACATAGAAGGCGTTGCAACTCAGAAGGACATTCCATTAGACACTTATATAATCAAGATGGCCAATGAAGAGGCTATAATGCCAATGAAGATAGAAGTTTTAAATGCAATTCCAAAGGTTGTTAAATCAGTTGAAGACAACATTTCTAGAACAAAAGAGAAGGGAAGTATAGTAATTGTTGGCGTTGGAAATACTGGTGGCATAGGGAATAGCAGGAAAGATGCAGATAGAGTAGTTGATTTGATAAAGAAGAATTCTAAAATTTTGAAGACATGGGAAGATGAAGAAAAGAAAAGGGAAAAGAAATGGTTTGACTTGGGATTTTAAGTGAAGGTTAAGACATATATTTCTTATACAACTTCAACCGCCTTTATTTTTTTCTCACATACGTAAGAAAAGAATAATCTTCTCCAACATCTTTATTTTTTAAAACCCATTCACCAAAATTTATTTCTGGAAAAAAAGCATCCCCATCATAATTTTTATGCACCCTTGTCAACTCTAAGGTATCGGCAATTTTTAACCCATCTTCAAATACAGCCTGCCCACCAATAATGAAAACTTTATCGTAATTTTTGCAAAATTCTATTGCATCCTCCAATGATTTTTTTACGATAATACCTGGAGGATTAAAATCCTTTTGTCTGGTAAGAACAATGTTTATTCTATCTTTCAAAGGTTTTACCGGCAGCGATTCGTATGTTTTCCTGCCCATGATCACAGGATTATTTAATGTCAATTTTCTAAAGCGCTGAAGATCCTCTTTAATATTCCATGGAATCTTTCCATCTTTTCCGATAACATTGTTCTCAGAGACTGCCGCAATAATTATTATTTCGCTCATACTGCCAGCTCAAATTTTATAGAAGGATGGCATTGATAGTTTTCAACTGCAGTGTCTTGATATTTCCATTCAAAAATTGATTTAAAATCCCCTGTTTTTAATGTTGGTAATTCAAACGGCTTCCTTTTTATCTGCTCTTTTAATCCGCCTGCATGAGTGACATAGATATGCGTATCCGCCAAAAACCCAACCAGTTTGCCTTCTTTAAAATTGCTTTCTTTCGCAAGCAGATGCAATAACAAAGCATAACTAGCAATGTTAAAAGGCAAACCTAATGCAACATCAACAGATCTTTGGTTCCATAACAAATTTAATTTATCATCAATAACTGTAACTTGAAAACTGTAATGGCAAGGAGGCAAAGCCATTCTATTAATATCTACAGGATTCCATGATGTGACAATCATCCTTCTGTCAAAAGGGTCTTCCTTTAATTTTTTTACAAGATTAACTAATTGGTCAACCCCCTGCCCGATAGGTTTATGATCATTAGACGTATATTTTGCACCAAAGTTTCTCCATTGCCACCCATAAATAGGCCCCAGATCACGAGCTTCAAGCATCTTCTTTTTTGTTTCTGGGTCATGTCCATAATTAACTATGTCCTGGCTCGCCCACTCATCCCAAATATGATTATCGTTATCAATAAGCCATTTTTTATCGGTCATCCCTTTAATAAAAAATTCAAGTTCAGAGGCAACTAATCTAAATGGAATTTTTTTTGTTGTAAGCAGAGGAAAACCATCTTTCATGTTGTGTTCAAACATTGCCCCAGCAACAGCAATGGTATCTACACCAGTTCTATTTCTTTTCAAAGTGCCATGTTCTAAAACTTTTTTAACAATGTCCAAATAAGCTTCCATCAAATCAATTACTAAATAGTAGATTTTTAGTTTAAAAGTTTGATTTATTCAATTAGAAAGTAACAAAATTCTGATATACTGAAAACAGTCCAATGTTAAATAAAGTTCCAAATACCAAGAACAAAACAAATCTCGGTCCAAACCCACCAAAAAATGAAGTAGTAAATATAGAGGCAATCATGTAAACTATCAAGGCAGTGTAGAATCCAGCGACACCTAATGCATTGCCAAAAATCACGGCAAGCAACACCGCTGGTAGTGCAAATGCAACAAACCTAGCCATATGTAAATTGAAAACTATATGGATAACCATCAAAATTAAGCCAAGTGTCAAAGCATTTGAAAATCCGAACTTGATTGCAAAAATCCACGGTGCAAAAAATAATAAATCTATGCCATGGCATCCTTTTAGAAACTTAATATGGATGAATTCCAAAAGTAAACTGATAAATACTAAGATCGTTGTCAATGTTAAAAAGTCAAATACCATAACACTAAGAATAGTGCTTTAGATTTTTAATCTTATCTCGTTGAATTCTCTTCCCCATAGAACCTTTTCAGGATACCATAATTCCCTAGCTTCACCAACAGTAAAAACTGATCCAGTCACGCAAATTATGTCATTATCTTCAGCAAACTCAAGTGCTTTCCCAACAGCCTGCTTAACATCTTCAACTATCAAATAACCCTTCCCATACTTCTCAACTTCGTTTGCTATTAGACTAACATCAGCAGCCCTATCTGCAACCTTATGTTTGGTAATAACAACCAGCTTAGAAAGTGGGACAATTTCTTTTAGCATTAGTGAAATTTTCTTATCCGATGAGATACTGATTACTAAAATCAAATCCCTATCAGCAAAATAACTCTTTACTGATGATACCAATTTATTCATGGATAGCGGATCCTTTGCACAATCTAAAATAACAAAAGGATTTTCCTGCATAATTTCGAACCTACCAGACCATTTCACTTTTAGTAAACCTTCTTTAATCACATCTTCAGAAATATTAATTGCAAATTTTTTTAGTTCATTTATTACCGCTAATGCAACTGCAGCATTAATTTTTTGATAATCTCCCAATAATCCTAGATTAAAATCAACTTCCTTATCAACTCTTATTATTTTACAATTTTTTTGTTTGCAAATGTCGTAAAGTATACTATAAACCTTATCATCTACCGCAGTGACAAAAATTCCATTTTCCTTTATTATGCCAGCCTTCTCTTTTGCTATCTCCTCTACAGTATTCCCTAAAATTTCCGTATGCTCCAATCCAATATTGGTTATAACAGAAACTAAAGGAGTAACAACATTCGTCGCATCTAATCTGCCGCCCAAACCAACTTCCAGCACCGCAAAATCCACCTTTTGCTGATAGAAATATTTTAATGCTATAGCTGTAGCCAGTTCAAAAAAAGTAGGCTTATCCTCCATTTCATCCACTAAAGGCTTCAATTCTTCAAACTGCCTGACTACTTCGTCCTCTGATATTCTTTCATCATTTACAACAATCCTTTCAGTAAAACTCGACAGATGCGGCGATGTATATCTGCCAATCTTATATCCAGCCTCCTTTAGAATGGACGCAATCATCGCCACAGTAGAACCCTTGCCTGCGGTACCACCGACATGAATGAATTTCAATTTCTTATGGGGATTGCCTATCGCATTCAACAAGTATTCAATCCTTTCCAAGCCCAACTTAATACCACCAAACCTTCCCAAATTGAAAATGTAATCAGTAACTTCCTTGTAATTCAAACCAACCCAACCCCCTGTACGATAGAAAACATGAAAAAACTGAAAATTGAATTCACCAAAACAATGGCCAGATATCTTGGGCTTATGTGTCCGATAAAACCAAGTATTACAGTGTTAAGTAAAAAATAGAAAATCAACGCCACCCAGAATCCAGAAAATCCCAAGGATTTGCCCAAAATTGTTGCGACAAGTTGAGAAGGTATAGCAGTTGCTATCCAATGCCCGACCTGAAGATGGAATAGTATATGAACTACAATTAAAGCAAACGCTAGTGCAATACCCTCGCTAACGCCATAAACAGCCCCAGCCAGCCATGGGCCCAAAAACAAAAAATCAGCTCCAATATCACCAAGTTTCATTATCAGCAAATCAAGGACAATGTTTAATCCAACAAAAATCGCACTAAAAACAAAGAAGTCTAAAGGCACTTTATCACACTAATTCAGGATACAAAGGAAATCTTTTACACAATTCAATAACTTCTTTCCTAACATCCTGTTTGATTTCTATATTGTCCGAATTTTTCAACACCCTAATTATCAAATCTGCCACTGTTTCCATTTCCATCTCTTTCATGCCTCTGCTGGTAAGTGTAGGTGTGCCTATTCTTACACCTGATGGGTCAAATGGCTTGCGAGGATCGAAAGGAATTGTATTTTTATTTGCAGTTATACCAGCTTCATTCAAAGCATTCTCAGCTTGCTTTCCTGTAATTTTCTGTTGCAAATCCAATAAAAGCAAATGAGAATCTGTTCCGCCAGAAACAAGTCTAAACTCCTTTCCAAGAAACTTTTCTAGCACTTTGGAATTTTTAACTATCTGATGCGCATAATCTTTAAAGTCTGGTTCCATAGCTTCTTTGAAACACACTGCTTTTGCAGCAATGACATGCTCGTGAGGCCCGCCTTGCAATCCAGGAAAAACAGCTTTATCGATTTTCTCAGCAAATTCTTTCTTGCATAAAATAATTGCACCTCTCGGTCCACGCAATGTTTTGTGAGTAGTTGTCATGACGGCGTCCGCATACGGAATTGGCGATGGATAGGCGCCCCCAGCAACAAGACCCGCAAAATGCGACATATCAACAAAAAAATAAGCCCCGACATCATCACAGATTTCTCTGAATTGTTTGAAGTCTATTATTCTTGGATATGCGGTATAGCCTGTTTGGATTATTTTTGGCTTATGCTCTTTAGCCAGTTTACGAACCTGCTCGAAATCTATACGCTCATCATCTTTCTTTACTCCATATTGGACAGCATTATAATGTTTGCCTGAGAAATTTACCGGATGACCATGTGTTAAATGACCACCACTATCAAGGCGCATACCTAGGAAAGTATCGTGCAATTCCATTAATGCAAAATAAACAGCTTGATTCGCAGGAGAGCCAGAATAAGGCTGTACATTCACATGTTCCGCACCGAATAATTTTTTTGCCCTTTCTATAGCAGTGCTTTCTAGTTCATCTATGAATTCTTGACCTCCATAATATCTTTTACCTGGGTACCCTTCTGAATAGCGGTTTTGTGCTGGTATGGATAGTGCTTCGAGTACAGCAAGGGAAGCTATGTTGTCTGAAGGAATCATGTGCAAAGCTTGGTTTTGTTTCAGCACTTCTTTTATATGGATAGAAAATATTTCTGGGTCAATTTTCTTTAGATTTTCAAGCGAAGGCACTTTCTTAATTTTAAAATTAAGGAATTTAAAGTTAACTTTAGAAGATATTCGTTAAAACATCGTTAACCTTCTTCTCTAATTCTTCCAAAGTGCTGTCATTCACAATTAAAAAGTCAGCCCTTTCAACGCAATCCTTTACGTGCAGTCCATGCTCCTCTTCGCCTATACCTTGATCTCTTTCATCAGTTTTAACGAATTCCCCCCAGGCTTTCGGGTCATCCCTACCTCTATCAACAATTCTCTGAAATCTAACCTCCTGCGGTGCATCTACTGCAATCAATTTAAAATCACCACCAAACTTTTTCTTCAGATACTCGATCTCAGCAGCATGCCTAATGCCATCAATAATTATCGCTTCCTTATCCCTTCCAAGATACTCCACAGCTAACATAGCCAGTATATGATTTCCATATTTCTTCCTCATCTCATTCCCAATATCCTGCAAGGTAGTTCTGCTTAAAGTTCCTTTTCTTTTTTCTATCTCAGATTTAAGGATGTCCGAAAGGGTAACGTAATAGCAATTGTATTTTTTCTTGATGAAATCCTTCACAACTTCCTTGCCACTACCGATAGTGCCTGTCAAACCGATAACTTTCATCTAATTAAATTGTTTAGAATAATTTTAAGTTTATCTATAAAGAAAAAACAAGAGAAGAGGACTATAAGTCTACTCCTCTCAAAGTCTTCCTTCCATTGCCTTTGGCTCTTTCAGCAGCATGTTTTAGAATATGCGCTACCTTCTCATCCAGAGCCTTGAAGAAATCACCGCCTGATCGCATGCCTTTCAAAGACGCACGAACAGCAGATTTAACAACTAATGACTTTCCCATCAATACACCTCCAATTTTATAAATATTGGATTTTAGAGATATTTAAAGGCTCTTGCCGGCGTTGCTTATCGCATACACCACTATTTTATATTCTTACTTCTCTATTTTTTATTAATCGTGATTGAATGGGACTGAGACCTTCCAGAGCTATGAGAAGCATAGAAAGACCTTATACGAGAATGTCGAAATCTATGCCTAGAAAGTCGTACGTAGTCGGAGTTCCGTTCCCTAAAACACACCAGTTTGAGATGGGAACAAAATCAGATGACTTTGATACGGTTTTATATGGTGTGGCTAGAGACGCCGTTCAAGTAAGGGATCCTGCCATCGAAGCTGCAAGAATAGTTACGCACAAATTTTTAGAATCGAAACTAGGAGCTACGAATTACTTCATGAAAATTTTAGTCTACCCCCATCAAGTCATAAGGGAAAAGCCTATAGCTACCGGCGCAGGTGCTGACAGATACTCTCAAGGAATGGCTAGAGCTTTTGGAAAGCCAGCGACTACTGCAGTACAAACAGCCAAAGGAAAAAGGCTTTTAGAAGTAAGGATTAATAAAAATAATTTAGAAATAGGAAAATTGGCAGTAAAGAAATTTGGGTTGAAAATATCCACGCCTGTCAGAATTAAAATTATGAAATAGCTATTTCTTCTTCATCTTAAACAAAAGCACAAACATAGACAATACAAGCGCAGTTGCAAAAATGAAATAAACAAGCAAACCAAGCGATGGCAAAATGCTCAATCCTGTATAAGGCTTGACAAAGATTCTATACGACTGGAATGAAGAAAACATAAAACCGCTCATTGCAATCAATACAATTGCCGCCCCGATTGGTGTAGTGTCTTGCTTTGGAGTTAATTGTTTGATTAATCTATCAGCTTCATTTACATGATCTAATAAACTCACAGAATCTTTTTCAACGTAATACAATTCCCTTTTCAATCTCACCATCTCCTCATCACTTCTATTCCGCTTGTTAGACAAATACACACTACGCCATGCAGAGCCCTGGAGCTTGTATAAATCGTCCTGTATCGTCTGTATCAAGGGAATCAACGTGCCTCTGTCTCTTGGCCCCAGACTAGAAGTTCTTGTTATTATATCGTCTTTTAGCGAGCCTACCCTGTTTAGGCACCTTTCTACTTCATACCTGTCTACTCTTTCCTTGTGCAGTTCATTACCTAGTTTAGAAATGCGTTCTTTGACAGGTTCTTCTTGAAGTTCAATCTCCATAATTCATTATTCGTGAAACCATTACTTATTTTTACATACTAACTAAAAATATCTATGGAATATGTCATTTGGCTGGATCAGATATCGTCTGACATGATTTCTTTGGTGGGGGGAAAGGGTTTGCACCTGGGGGAGATGATAAATCTGAATCTGCCGGTTCCAGCTGGATTTGCCATAACAACCAAAGCTTTTGAAAAATTCCTGGAAGCCAACAACATAAAAAATAGAATAAAAGAACTTTTGCAGGAATGCGATGCAGAGAACACACAGCAATTGCTGGATACATCTAAAGCAATTAAAGAATTAATCTACTCTCAAGATATACCAATACCAATAAAATCAGAAATTGTAGAGAGCTATAGACAATTATCATATTCGAATCAAGTGATTAGTGAGGCCGCATTAAAACTTATATCGGCAGGCAGGGAAATGGCCTTAATTGCCGTCAGAAGTTCTGCTACGGCTGAGGATTTACCAACTGCAAGCTTTGCAGGCCAGCAAGCATCCTTCCTAAATGTCAAAGGCACCAAGGACTTGATAGATGCTGTCAAGAAATGCTGGGCGTCGCTGTTCGAACCGAGAGCAATTTTTTACAGAGTCAAGCAAGGCGTCGCGGAAGCGAGCATTTCGGTAATCATCCAAAGGATGGTTTTGTCGGTTGAAAAATCTGGAGTGATGTTTACCACCAATCCAATAACAGGAAGTGATGAGATTGTGATAGAAGCCACATGGGGACTGGGAGAAATGCTGGTATCCGGTTCCATACAGCCAGACAGGTATCGTGTATCAAAAGACGGAAACATTTTAGAAAAATCAGTAGGCAAAAAAGAAAGGAGAAGAATTAGGGATTTCGCAACTGACAGGACAATTGAAGTATCCGTTCCTAGAGATTTGGTGAATGCACAAGTGCTTGCAGAAGAAGAAATTCTTAGATTGGTAAAGTATGCGTTGAAATTGGAAAACCACTACAAAAGACCTCAAGACATAGAGTTTGCTATAGAAAAAAATAAAATTTATATTGTACAAACCAGACCGGTAACAACAGAAGCTAAAGTCGAAGAAGTAAAAATCACGGGCAAACCAATCCTGAAAGGGTTAGGCTCATCACCTGGTGTAGCTACAGGGAAGGTGAAGCTTATCAGTACAATCCAAGACCTGACGAAGATAGAAGAGGGCGACATACTTGTAACAAAAATGACCTCTCCTGACATGGTGGTTGCCATGAACAAATCTGTAGCTATAATAACCGACCAGGGCGGTGCAACCGCACATGCTTCCATTATTTCAAGGGAATTGGGCATTCCTTGCATAGTTGGTACTCAAAATGCAACTAAAACTCTAACCGATGGCCAAGTAATAACCGTAGACGCATATCATGGCGTAGTTTATTCTGGTGAAGTTGCTTTATCCAAACCAGAAGAAATTGTTGCGCATGCCGCGCCTATTGCAACTGGTATATCCACAGTTACGCAAGTTAAAGTGAATTTAGTATTTCCGGAGAATTTGGACGAAATTGTTCCCAAAACAGACGGTGTTGGCTTGCTAAGAATAGAACATATGATAACTAAATCTGGAATTCATCCAGCAATGCTAATTAAAGATAATCGCGCTGAGGAGTACATAAAAATTTTGATTGACGGAGTTAAACCTATTGCAGAAGCATTTAAGCCAAAACCTATATGGGTTAGAACGTTAGACGCAAGGACAGATGAATTCAGAAATTTAGAAGGCGGTGAAAATGAATATGAAGAAGACAATCCGATGCTGGGATGGCACGGAATAAGAAGAAGTTTGGATGAACCGGAATTGTTGAAAGCCGAATTTGAAGCTGTAAAAAGAATGCACGAAGAAGGGTTGACAAATGTTCACATAATGCTTCCGTTTGTTGTTTCTGTAGATGAATTCAGAAAATCGAGAGAGATCGCTAAAGAAATAAATTTGCCAGACACAGTTAAAATTGGGATAATGGTGGAAACCCCGGCTGCGGCATTGATCATCGACGATTTTTGCAAGGAGGGAATAGATTTCGCTTCTATAGGAAGTAACGATTTGACTCAAGGTGTTTTGGAGGCTGATAGAAATAACGCAAAAATTTCCAGCCTGTATTCGGAATTTCACCCGGCCGTGTTAAAACTAATGAGGCATGTAATCAAAACTTGCAACAAATATGATATAGAAAGCTCCATTTGTGGCGAAGCTGGGAGCAATGCAGAAATGGTTAAGCAGTTAGTAAGATACGGCATCAGAAGTGTATCAACAAATATAGATGCGATAGACAAGATAAGAAGAACTGTTGCAGAAACTGAAAGAGAAATATTGAAAGAATTCTTACATAAGTAAATCAGCAACTACAGTCATTTCATTGCATACATGTATTATAGGACAATTCACACAATCCTTTAAGAGTTTCTGCGGAGGCCTTTCATTTTCGCCAAATTGCCTAAATCCGGCTCGTTCAAAAGCAGGAAGCGCCAATTGGTTAACTAAGGCGTATAATTTTTCAAAGCCTCTATGTCTAGCTTCTTCTTTAGCATGTTCTATCAGTGTTAAACCTAAACCTTGACCCTGGTATTCTAGAGGCACCGCTAAAGATCTAAGTTCAGCTATTTCCTCATTGTAAACGGGTTCTTCATCTAAGATGCGGAAATGTGATGGAAATCCATTCTTAGGCAATCTACGGCGAAGTGCTTCTCGCAGTTGTCTAGAATCATCCGGCATGCCATATGAAACTACAGATACGCATCCTGCTATCCGTCTCTCACGATTATCATATGCAGTGAAAAACGTACCTTTCCTCTCGTCACGTAAAATTCCGTATATTGCCTCAGTACTTACAGGAATCAAAGAACCAGAACCATCTGGTTGAAACCTATACATTGCTATAAGTTTGCTTATTTCTGGAACATCTTGTTCTTTTGCCCTTCTAATTACGACAGAATTGTAAGCGTTGCTTATCGAAACACCAAACCTATTTTTTTAATGAGACATTTAGAAAATTAATAAATCAAGTATTTAAAAACCATCAGATATATGTGTATAGTATGCCAGCAGAAGTTGAGGCAACCAATAAAACCACACAATTGGTAATTTCAGTAATCACATATGACAAACTGAAGAAGCTTTTACAGGAATATGCTCCTAAATACGGATTGCAGACGATGGACGATTTGCTTGATTTCCTGATGGAAAACCAGAATGTTGTTAAATAATAAATAAGCCTCGAACAGGATTTGAGTTATAAAGCTAAGAAAAGTGAGCCCTAGGCGAGATTTGAACTCGCGACCCCCTGCTTACCATGCAGATGCTCTACCAGGCTGAGCCACTAGGGCA
>JACQIA010000087.1 GCA_016198705.1 Candidatus Aenigmatarchaeota archaeon | reverse complement strand
TTTATCCACAATGCTGGTAGTTATGATTTTAACAATGGTTTGAACCTGATAACTTACTTCTGGCTGTTGGCCGAACTCTTTGATTATCCCGCAAAGCTGGTGCTGGCATTGGGTAAATAATCCCACTGCCAATTTCTGTTTGACTAAGACAAACAAAGCATAAGATTCAAAGATTAAAGTCTTCAGAAAGAATACCGCCGGAATGACTAAAATCAGCAGGACTAAAATGCAGATTAATACTGCTGAAACAGTACCCCCTACTTTAGTTTTTAATCGCAGATGTAAAGGATAAAAGATATATGCTAATAAAATCCCCAAAAACAATGCTTTCAGAAATGGTTCTAGAATTAGGAAAGATAGAACTAACAAAAGAACCAGCAAAGCCATGGGGATATAGTTCTTATAATTAATCATTATTATCTATCACCTAATCAAGGTATAACTCCGAATTATATAAAACTTACTTTAAATCAGCATAGTCTAAATTAAGAGTGGTTAAGAAAGAGAAAGAAAAAAAAGAAAAAAAAGCTTTTTAGGCTTATTGGGTAGTTGTTTCTGTAGCAGCTACTTCAGTAGTTTCGACTGCAGCAGGAGCTCCTACAACTGCATCTGCAGTAGTGGTTCCTTCAATCTCTACTTCCATTCCGCCAGCAGCAGCAACTTTGTTGGTGTTAGCCAGCACTTTACCAGCTAATCTGGTATCTGCGCCAGAGTAACCTGCAACTAGCATTGCCACATTACCGTTAGCTTGCTCGAACAATTTGACTCTTGCTTTTCCTGGAGTGAATCCTTCAGTACAAGAAGCTGGGCTTCCTAATAACTCAGCTGCCACTGTGTTCACACAAGGTCCGCCTACCACAATCAAATTCTGAGCTTTAGCATCAGCAATCTCGCTGTCTAACTTGGTAGCATCCACAACTTCAACTTTGGTCAAGGTTCCGCCTGCGGTGGTGCTACTGGAAGTAGCTCCGCTGGTGATATACACTTGAGGTAAAGATTGCTTTTCCGGATAAGCTAAAATTAACTCTTGCGGATCACTGGAAGGTTGTTTATAAGTTATAAACGTTCCCATACTGGTATAACCGTAGCTTACCTCTGACTCTCCATCAGGAGTAATTAAGGTTATAGGACCAGCTGCTACACCTGCCCAAGTACCACTAGTTAAAATGTTCCCTCGCACTTCTGGACCTGAAGCTGAAGTAACGTTCAAAACCAGTTTTGTTGGTACTGAAGTGTCATAATCATCAGCATTCGGGGTCTGCATACCTATCTGGATTCCAGTTAGGTTACCACCAAGGTTATTACTTCCAACCTGTCCTGATTGACTCCAGTCTACACCTTGCCCAGTAATAGGCGTGGCGTTAATTGACCATTGTGCACCAAAAGAATCCACAAAAGTTATAAACTGTCCTCGGGAAGCGTTACCAGTTGCATCAAAAGCAATTGCACTAGTATCCATTGCCACTCTTACCGGATAATCGTCAGCAGATTGATCACTCCCAATGGTATACACTGGGAAAGAGTAACCACCTAATTTAATGGTTGCAACAGTTGCACCAGAAGAGACTGCAGATGCTGAGTATTCCAAATTTTCTCCACTACCCATATTCTTGAATTGGATCTTTGGGCTGGTTTTAGTAGACTTATCTACTCCTTTATATTGTAATAGATAAGACTTTGCTGAACCATCGCTAGCTGTTCCTCCAGTTACAACGAAGTAATCATTCTTGAAAAGAGGGAACGTTTTATCCAAGACTAACCTATTCTGACTTGATCTTGCAGCTTGACCGGTCTCTTCAGACATGTTTAAGATTGTTGCTGATTCTGCATAAGCAACTGGGAGGTCTACTGGTTTACTATCTCCGTCAAACAATTGCAAATTATATCTCTTTGCAGAAGAACTCTTTAACTTAATGTCATGAGTTACTTGTGCTTCAAGCCCTTGGTATTCAATGTCAAATCCACCGTTCATCAAGACCTCACTCTCTTCATTATTTGCTGCAATGGCCTCGCTTAATTTTCCTCCTTTACTTACAAAGTAATCATCTTCAGTAGTCATGTTAACTTCTATGGTGTTAATCCTAAAGGTTACGTTATTATCAGAACCAGTAATGACTACTTTAGTTCCATCAATGTCTTCAGAACCGACTTTTATGTTATAAGAACCACCGCTATCAGCTACATCATCATCTCTTAACTCCATCTTAGATGCACCGATAAAGAAAGTAGTGGAGTGTACACCGCCAGCATAATCCTGGTACAGGATTTCACTTACACCAACTTCGCTCTTATCAGCTAAAACTGAAGTTTCACCTACTTTCAATTTGTTGGTAGCCTCACCGTTGACTGTAAACTTAGCTTCGTCAGAATCCACAAAAGATAAAGTTACATCATACTCTTTATCCCCTACTTTATAAGATTTGGATTCTCCTTCCAACAAAGTATCTCTGGTAGAGCCAGACATTAAAGTTAACTTTACACTGCCACCACCGCCTTGCGGACCAGAAGCTGGCCTTCTTGCTAAGACTACACTGAAATCTTTACCTAAGATAGAGAGATCAGTATTCTCAAAATCGTCTAAATAAGTACCAGTAGTGTCTGCACTTCCGCTGCTGTCAGTAACATCTGATTCCGCAGTAGAAGTAAATTCCATTTTATATCGGGCAATAGGTTTTCCATTCTTGACATAAAAATGATCTGCAGTTTTGTCACTATCATCTTCCACATACTTCACTATTCTGCTAATACTGGTATCAGCATCTGTATCAAAGAACAGAAATTGTTGATAATTATAGTCTGCTTCACTGGTAGACCAAGTCCCATCTTTAAGAGCAGCCAATTCATCATTTCCGATAAAAGTGGTTATGTCTGCAAAGTTTTCAGAACCGATTGCTGAAGCAGTTGCGTTACTGTTAGCCATTTCTAAAAACTTAGCACTGGTTCCAACTTTCCAGTTATCTCCCTCTACAGTAACCGTAGTACTATCATCTGCTTTCAGATATTTCATGCTTGCAGCAATATCTGTCATTGCTAAATTGTCTACAGAAGCAGCATTTTCACCGACTACGAAATA
>JACQIA010000004.1 GCA_016198705.1 Candidatus Aenigmatarchaeota archaeon | reverse complement strand
GCTTTATTTTGTGAGATTTTATTTTTTAATCCAACTGGATTAACTATTAATCCGTTTACACCAATTTTTGAACCATCAACGCCACTGACTACACCAAATATGATGTTCTTGTATTCGCCGTCTTGTTTTGATGAAAATACATAGTCGCCTTCCTTGATTGCTTTTTTCTTGCCAAACACAAAATGCAGTCTATCTATATCGTATTTAATTTATTGTGATCGACAGTTCTTAGTAACGTTACGGAAAACGTTCAGATGTTTTTTGAATAATATGATTCCCTGAGATTATGCAGATGATTATTTTACAACACCAATTTTAATTAGATATTCTAACGCTACTTTTAGATCAGTTACTTCCAAATCTTCGTTATGAATTCCTTCACCAAATGTTTTCTTTACCCAATAAGGAATGTAGCTTCCCTCAAATCCTAATGTTTGTAGTATACTAGAGTCTGAGAATGACTCTTGGTAGTATCCTGCCCAACCTTCCAATACCAGTGATTTTTCTTTATCAAACAGTGCAAATTCTGAGGATTCTGCCTGCTTTACAGCAGGCTCTGCTAACAGTAATGAAAACTGTTCTTCTTTTGTAATATCATCACCTACAATTTCCAATGCATCAAATATCTTGGTATCTGCCATGTTTCTCCTGTCATCCCAGATCCGAAATATAATGTCAGATTTTTCCATTGGCTTTGCAAATGTGACATTAAAGTTAATCGAGTATTTTGTCTGGTTTTCATATACTGTAACATTTGCAAAAGAAAAGAACTGGTGTGGATCTATTACCTCAAGTTCTTTGTACTCATCAAAGATGATGTATGTATCGCTGTCTGAAATTTCCCTTTGGTCTCCCCTGAGGTTCGTGTATAATACAATATGTTCTATTCCTGTTTCATCTGACAAATTCAGCTTTACATTGATTGGATTTCCAGTTTCTACCGTGTTTGTTACAATTGTGTTTGTGTATTTTGATATTGCATAGCCATTATCGTTTATTACATGTGGAAGATCAAGTGTTTCATCTTTTATTGATTCTATTGGGGTATATGGATCATCTTGAATTGTGTTTAGGACATGTTCAGGAAATGATCTTGCAAATGTGAATTTATCAAGAGAAAACGATGGTGCCGATATATCTCCACTTGGTCCTCCTCCTGTACTTGCTGTATCTGCTACGGCTATAGGACCATCATATCGTAGTATGCGGTTATTAGATCCATCAGCTACAAACAGGTTGCCCGAAGAATCAAATGCGATTCCAAATGGCAAATTGAGTTTACTAGCAGTGGTGCCGCTAGTACTTGTTGTAAAACTTGATTGTCCTAGTACCAATGTTGCTGCCTCACCATCTGTAAAAGGTGTATCATATCGGAGTATGCGATGATTGCCTCTATCAGCTACAAACAAGTTACCCGAGGAATCAAATGTGTGTCCAAATGGGGCATTCAGTGTACTAGTAGTGGTACTGGCAGTACTTGTTGTAAAACTTGATTGCCCCAGCACTAATGTCGCTGCCTCACCATCTGTAAAAGGTGTATCATACCTTAGTATGCGGTTGTTGGATCCATCAGCTACAAACAAGTTACCTGAGGAATCAAATTTTACATGACGAGGTGCTGACAGTGTGCTAGCAGTGGTACCACTAGTACCTGTTGTAAAATCAGCTTGTCCCAGTACAAGTGTAGCTGCCTCCCCATCTGTAAAAGGTGCATCATACCTTAGTATGCGGTTGTTGGATCCATCAGCTACAAACAAGTTACCTGAGGAATCAAATTCAACTCTATTTGGATTACTAAGTGTATTTGCAGCAACACTACCACCTCTATTTGCAGAGCCTGATGTAAAGTCTGCTTGCCCCAGCACTAATGTCGCTGCCTCACCATCTGTAAAAGGTGTATCATATCGGAGTATGCGATGATTACTAAAATCAGCTACAAACAAGTTACCTGAGGAATCAAATGCGATTCCAAATGGTGCATTCAGTGTGCTAGCAGTAGTACCACTAGTACCTGTTGTAAAACTTGATTGTCCCAGTACAAGTGTCGCTGCCTCACCATCTGTAAAAGGTGTATCATACCTTAGTATGCGGTTATTGGATCCATCAGCTACAAACAAGTTACCTGAGGAATCAAATTCAACTCTATTTGGATTACTAAGTGTATTTGCAGCAACACTACCACCTCTATTTGCAG
>JACQIA010000082.1 GCA_016198705.1 Candidatus Aenigmatarchaeota archaeon | reverse complement strand
TTGTACGGAACAAACTCTTCTTCAGCCATGTCAATCAACCTCTTTTTTTAAATATGTTAAATCCACCCTAATAAAACAAAACAGAAGAATGAATGTATTTAAAGATTTCGGTTAGTTAAATAGTAACAGAGATCAAGTCCTGTATAATTCTTATAGATTCAATTGCCGTCCTTGTCTCCCTAGGTTATCTAACCTTGGATTTTGCCCTAGGTCGTCAAAAGGGTAGATTGGTACTCTAATAAGCATCGAGTGCGAATTAAAGGAATTGGCTTTTTTCATTATTTGTTCCATATTGCTCAAATCAGGTTTTAATTCATAAGCTTTCCATCCCTGAGCTTGTGCCATTTTAACATAATCATTTCTTGGCACATCTGTTAATTTTCTATCATCTGATATGTGTGGTTTAATTTTACTTAGCCCCCAACTTACAAGTCCATGGGTTCCATTATCTAGTACCCAAAATACTAATCCTAAATCTTTCATTCGCCCTAAAGATGCGCCAAAATACTCGAAGCAGCCATCACCTGTAATAAGATGTATATGCTTGTCAGGACGTGCAAATCTGATGCCAAGCGCCTCTCCTGCTCCCTGCCCCATTAAAGATCCTTGATGGAAGTACAAGACATCAACACCTGAAATTGGTCGCTGAGTAACACGCTGGAAATCTTTATAGCCCATGCACACATCGCCTATGATATTTGTAGGAGAACTTACCAACTCAGCAAAGGTTTTATAAAATCTTGATTGATTAACAAAATCTGATGGCGGTGCTACATAATTATCTTCATTCAGGTCTTTAGGTACTTCAACATTGGGTCTTATAAGGTACTTTCCTTTTAAATTCTCTATCATGGTTGTTACAACAAGTTCCAAGTCTCCTTTAATATGCCTATACTTTCCTTCAACCCTGTGTTGAAACCCGTCATTGACAGAACCATAAGGGTTATTGTAGTTTGTTATAACCACAGCATTTGCTTTTATTTTTTCTTGATTAGTGGAGTACTCGAAAGGGTCAAAACCTATACAAATTACTGTGTCATCAGTTGTAAGATTTTTCCATAATTTTCTTGCAAAATCATTGTAACCCAACATAAGATAACCAGCTGCAAATTCGTTATTGGGTGATACAGCTGATACACCAACTTGAGTATATAATGTTGGAGCTTTCAGCAATCGTGCAAGTTTTGTTGTTAATTCCCGCATTCCCTCATATTTAGCAGCTTCCTCTCCAACAAAAAGCACAACTCTCTTACCATTAGTTTCTGACGGAAATGATGATAAGAATTCATCTACACCCTTTTTGTCCATTTGCTTAGGCTTTTCTTTCCATGGAACTTTAAACCAATCAACTTGCTTTGATAAAATATCTGGATGATAAAGTATTACTACAGGCTTTGAATCAAGCAACCTGTTCCTAGCATTGTATAGTACTCTTTCTATCCCGTCTACGCTATCAATTACTTGGCAACCATCGCCAAGAACTTCTTTCATCATACCAACAGTATTAAACCCTTTTGGGCCTGTATCTTGTAAAGGTGCATTATCGCCAGCAGTAGATGCGCTCAGAGACCCTAAATAAATAACAGGAACATTATGTAATTTTGAATCAACTACAGCAGGAGCAACTAAATGAACCGCTCCTCCTGTGGTGAAGTCGCATACAGCAATTCTACGAGAAGCAAGATAATGGGATGCAGCAGCATAAGCTGCCCCTATTTCATTAATTACGAATGCTGTAGGCACCCCACTAACCAAATCATTAATGCTTCTAAATGGAGCTAAGTGCTCAGCTACGTGAACTGCCCCTCCTCCATTTGTAAGAAAGTGCAGATTAGCACCCCAACCGCTAAAATTGTCTAGGACAAGAGTATTTCCAGTTCCATTATATATTCTAGGGATTTCAAATCTTTCTGCTAATTGAAGTTTTCCCTCTAATAATCTCATTTTCACTTCTCCCTAAACTCTTCCATTTTGTCTTCGAAATTTATTGTTTCAAAATTTGATTTCATTTTGTTTTACCTCCATTTTGATTTATAGTTTTGT
>JACQIA010000081.1 GCA_016198705.1 Candidatus Aenigmatarchaeota archaeon | reverse complement strand
GCTGAAATTTTCGGGGATTTAAAACTAATGGAAAAAGAAGCGACCGGTTTGGAACGTATAAAACAAAAGGTTTCAGAACATGGATTACCCACACCAAAAATAGAAGTTGGAGAAAAAACTTTTAAGATAACCCTCTATAATCGAAAAAAGGATCCTCAGAAATTATTAAACTCTCCCTATAGAACCTTGAGAGATACGACAGGTTTAAATGAAAGACAAGCAAAATTTTTACAGGGATTACAACAACAAAAAAACAAATCAGTTAATCGCGGGGAGTATATGCAGCTATTTAACCTACATGAAAAAACCGCTACAAGAGATTTGAATGATTTAGTTAATAGGGGTTTAATGCAAAAGAAGGGTGTAAAAAAGGGGACAAGATACACCTATAATATAATGTCCGTTAATGTCCGTTAATGTCCGTTAAAACTCTCTATGCTGTTTTCTTCTTAGTGTAGATTTCTTTTTTCCTTAAGGTTTTTCTCATTCTGCTTTTCTTTCACTAATCTGTCTTTAACAGATTGGTGCACCAAGGTTGTCTTGCAACCTTTGTGTTTCCTTAAGGTTTTTTCTCGCTAATTTGTCTTTGACAAATGGCGCACCAAAGTTGTTGCAACAACTTTTGTGTTTCGCAAAAGAAAAAAGCTTACCCAAGAGCAGCCTCAACCATCTTCCTATCCCATCCCACCTGCAATAGATTGTTCTTTATTGTCTCGTCATCATACCCAGCCTTCCTCGCCTTAACAACATAGTCAACTATTTTAGGATTAATCTCAACCTCTTCTTTCCCCTGTTCTTTTTTCTCAGTATTTTTCTCAACTATCTTTTCAGCATCCTTCTGAACTCCTTCCATCCCAATACCGCTCAAAAACTTATCTTCTTCTTTTTTTATCTTTTCAGGAGCCTCCCCCAACTTTCTCCTCCTCTTCCTTAAATAAACCAATCCTAAAATTATAACAATAACCAACCCACCACCCAATCCAATCCACATTAACCCAATTCCCTTGCTCTCAGGGTCATTGCTATCAGTGGGGTCGCTATTTAACTTATACTCCTCTTCATTAGTAAATCCATCTCCATCATAATCCTCTTCAGCATTTTCCTGCAAACCATTAAAGAACTGCCTTTCCCAGCTGTCTAATAATCCATCATTATCATCATCCGCCCCAACCCCGGGCAATGTAGGCAATGTTCCTCTTCCAGGAAGTGGTGGTAAAGTCCCTCTTCCAGGTAATGTGGTAGTTGTCACACCAGAAGGTGGAGTAAACCCGCCAGCACAACTCGTTACCTGCACATAACCATTCTGCTTAAAGAAGTTCAATTCTCTTTGAGCAACTCTCCTGCAATCATTGGTTCCTGGTTTCTGCACAGCAACAAATCCTCCAATTCCTCCGCTTCCACCTCCTCCACCTCCACCAGGTTGTACAGTCTGCCCACCTGAAGCTAAAGTAGTTCCTGTTGTAGTAGGCGTTGCTCCTGGCCCATAAACAATCTCTTTTCCAAATAAAGCATAAATTGAGAAATGCTCAATGCTTGCTTGCACGAAATTATTCGCAGCATCAACCTGCCCAGCGATTTTAACCCATTGCTTCTTGCTTTCATCAAAAGTGTACAATTCTAATTCATTTTCATTTAATCCGCGAGCACTTAATTCAGCATCAGTATATTCAATCCTTAAGCTAATCTTTCCCCCGCTCTCTAATGAACTTCCATCGATCAATCCAGTATCAGTGGGGGAAATCTCAAGATACTTCAAAGCCCTCTTATCCCCTGCTGGTTTAGTCACACTCCCCAAAACCAAAGGAGGACTATTCCCTGCATAAAAATTAGTGCTTATGCTGATTCTTTTATCCAATCCCTGCTTTAATTTCATCCCTAATCTTAATGCAGTCTTCACAAATTGCAATTCAACATCCTGGCTTGTCAAACTATCAAACCCAATAACCTGCCCAATTCTTCCATTTAAAGCAGTCTCACTCGAGCTTTGTGCATCCGCTATCTTAACCTTAATCATCTGCTGCACATTATGACCCTGGTCATCAGTTGCCTGTAATGTCAATTCATGCACACCTCTCTTCAATATCCCCTTCTCCAAAACCTTATCGACATTAACCTGCTTTACAGCAGTTGCTTGAGTAAATGTCTCATCCACTAATACACCCTGCTGCTTGCTTATTATTTGATAATTTACAATCTTCCCGTCACTATCAGGATCAACTATTGTCCCTTTAATGCTTACAGCAGCATCAGAAAGCAACAAGCTTCCATCGCTAGGATTAGTCAAGCTTACAAGAGGTGCACTCTTAGGGTCAATCGTAATCCACACGCTAAATGTGTCTGTATATTTATTAGCATCATTATCAACAACAAGTAAAGTAACATCATGCTTTCCTAAGCTCAAATTCCTTAATACAAACTCAGGCATAGTTCCAATCTCCCCATCAATGCTTGAAGTCCACCACCACTCAGCTATCTGCCCATCAGGGTCAGTTGCACTTCCAATAAAGTCAACAGGGTCTCCCTTCCCATAGCTCGTCCCAGTCTTTGGCCTTAATATTAAAGCAGTGGGAGCTTTATTAGATTTAACATGCACCTTGCTGATTGCCCTTCTTTTTGCATTATCAGCATCAGTAAACTCCACACTCAAAGTATGATACCCAAGAGGCAATTGCCTTGTGAATGTCTTCCCTCTCCCAATCTCCCCTGAAATATCT
>JACQIA010000079.1 GCA_016198705.1 Candidatus Aenigmatarchaeota archaeon | reverse complement strand
GTTTACGCAGGTTGTTTGATTTTCTATATAGAACAGCCCAGAATCATTTCTTAAGTATAAGTAAACGCTCACAGTATCATTATCTGCATCACTCACGCTGACATTGAAAACAAATGGGCTTCTTCCCCATGGAACAATTTCAGAACTTGGGGTTTTATTTAAATTATCCAATGTAGGGGTTGTTCCAAGGTAGAACAAGGAATTGTTAATAATAGAGCCATTGTAATAATTTGATTTATTGCTCACCATGCTAAAGTTATAGTATCCTGTTGGGAACGAGCTTGTCGTAGTAATACTGCATGCTCCAGTAATTGCCGCAATGCAGCTTGAGATGAAATTTCCTCTGGATATGCTGAAGTTAATTGTAGCATCAGCAGTTCTTGAATTCCCGCAATCATCAGCAACACTTCCCTGGAATGAAATGGAATTCCCTCTGGTATAATTAGTGCTTCCATTCGGGGCGGCAACAGAATTAATCAAGCTCCCCAGGAGTGTAAAGTTTATCGCAGCTGTTGAATTATCCTTGTAGAAATTATCCGATGTTGTCCCGCCATACCACCCATGCTTTCCTAAGAAATATTGAGCCTCACTCGCGCACCATTGTGAGTTTGTTACGGTTCTGTTTATGTATCCATTGCTTGAGGAAATTGCCGTCGGGCTTGCCTCAAAAGTATCTGTTCCAACAATGCTTATATACACCTTGCCATTTGCACCTTCAGGATAGGTTCTATTATCCCGGTCATACGCGAGTACAGAAAAGACCGAGCTGGCATTTCTGCTAACAACAGCATTGTGCAATGGGCTGGTAACATTAACATCAATATCATCCTTCTCCACAGTGTATGAAAATCCAGCTAATTCAGTATTCCCATCAGGGCTGCTGGAGTTGAACTTAAATACGAAGGTTGTTAAGTTTCCTGTATTTGGCTGGTAATCATAAGTAAAATTAATTTTATTGAATCCTGAATCGCAATTAACGCAGGTAAAGTTGTATGTATTATTCGGGATTAAGCTGTATTCAGCAGCTGCAGAAGGCTTCTGCCATGCAAATATTGTAACATTCCTTGAGAACCTGTCTCTTACTAAAACAGTGAAGTTAAACTCCTCACCCCACCCACCAGTTGTAACGCTGCTGTTTCCATTAATCAACAATGTTGCATTCTGCAGCAATGGATTATAATTGTAAACTTTAACATTCGTATACAGATTCTCTTGCTCTCTGAATATTTTTCCTGTTTCCCATCTATAAGCAAGCTTATTTATTGTTACATTCCCAAGAGAGCTATAGGTTCCATTAACATAAGCATATACCCCAATATTCCTGCTCACCAATTGGAATCTATCCTGCTCATTTTCATCAATAGAATAATTGCTCCATAATGTCCCATTAGAATTAGCAAAAGAATAATTCTGCCATGCAATTCTGTTAATCCCTAAATCATCACTAAAGTTAACCATTCCTTCAGCAATTGCAGTATTCCCTCCAGTAAAATTATAAACAATATAAAAGTCCACCTCGCTTAATTTTTCATATCTCGCATTTGTTGGCTTGCTGAATGTATAACTATTAAAGGAATTGCAGGATTTTCCCTGGCAGGATAATCCTGAATTGTTTATATAAGTCGTATTATCCCTTGTATTGCTGAACCCTTCAGCCAAGAAAGTATATCTTGCAGAAGATGTGCAATTGGCAGTGAAATTCAAATGGGTATTATCATAAACTGCTAAATTTGTTATATTCCATGATATTTTTCTGTTTGTCTCATCCCATGAGCCATTTGTCCAAAGAACATTTGTAGCATTGCAGGTATTAGGCAATGTTAGGTTAACAGTCCAGTTTCTTGCACTAGCAACATCCCCAATATTAACAACTTTTAATGAATAATTATAGCTCTTATTTACCTGCGCTGACCTTGGCTCGCTCCATGGGGTATTTGACTGCTGGATTGTTTCAAGGTCAAACTCTAAATGGCTTTCAGAAGTGTAATTAATTGTCTGGATGGTATGAGCATTGTCTTCCCTTAAATACTTGCCATCCCATGTAACATTAAATTTCATATTTCCCAGCGTGGATAAGCTGTTAGGAGATTTAACCTGGTAAGTTAAAACAGCATACTCATTCGCTTCTATTGCTCCAAGCTCCCATGTAATGATGTTATTAATCAAATCAGTTGAAGAACTTGTCAAGCTTACAGGTCTTCCATAATCTGTTGTATATTCATTATCCTTAATGCTTGGGTTAGCAGGGGTCCACCCTGTAGATAATATTTCCTTGACAACAGCCCCTGAAGAAGAAGTTCTGCATCCTTTATTATGGATTGTCAGCTGGGCATCCCCAACAGTATCTTTCCCAATTAACTTTGGAGTTTCTCTTACAACATCCAATATAGCTATCCCCCCATTCTCAACCTGCTTTGTTTCATTTCTCACTTTGCTCAATCCAGGATAAACAAACTTTACAGTAGCATTTACCGTTTCATTCGCAGAAGTTTGCCCTGAAGTGACATTAAATAATACACTATAATTTCCAGAGCCATTAGCATTAATATATTGGGTTCCGGAATAGCTCCACCCTGAAGGCAGAGTTAATGAAATATTATACCC
>JACQIA010000080.1 GCA_016198705.1 Candidatus Aenigmatarchaeota archaeon | reverse complement strand
ATATTATGTAGTATATACTAATTTCAAAACATTTAAATAGTAGTATATATTACTATATTACTATAAGATAATAAAGGTGAACAAAAATGCAACAAGAACAAATAGAAACAAGGAAGATAAAGGGTAGAGAAATAGCAAAGACAAGCAGAATATCAAAAGTAGGAAATGGCTGGCACGTGCCAAGCCAATCGGGAGCAGGGTTTTATATCGTTCAAAGCAATGGCTTCGGTGCTTCATGCAACTGCCCCGACCACGAATTAAGGAAATGCAAGTGCAAACATATCTGGGCTGTTGAATTGATTGTTACACACGAAATAGACCAAGATGGCAACGTAACAATAACCAAGACAATAAGAAAAACTTACAGCCAGAATTGGAAAACCTACAATCTTGCACAAGAGAAGGAAAAGGAATTGTTTATGAAACTGCTTGCTGACATAACAAGCAGGATAAGACAGCCAGCATACACTTTCGGAAAACCACAGAACCCATTAAGCGATACAATTTACTCAATGGTTTTCAAAGTGTATTCAACCTTTTCTGGAAGAAGATTTGCTACTGATATGAAAGAGGCAAAGGAAAAGGGTTTTGTAGAGAAGAAAATACCAAGAAGCAGTATGTTTGATTACTTCAACAAAAAGGAATTAACGCCTTTGCTGTGTGATATGGTAACTATAACTTCTTTGCCTTTAAGAAGCGTTGAAAAGGATTTTGCCATTGACGCAACAGGTTTCGGCACTTCTGTATTCCAGAGATGGTATAGCTTCAAGCATGGCAAGGAAATAAGCAGTAGAAGATGGGTTAAGTGCCACTTTGTTACAGGGGTTAAAACCAATATAATCCCATCTGTCAAGATAACTACTGAATTTGACAACGACAGCCCAGAATTAAAGAAGTTGATTGATACAACGGCAGAGCATTTTGAAATGGAAGAAGTATCGGCGGATAAGGCATATTTGAGCCAACAAAATTTAGAACTTGTTGAAGAAAAGGGAGCTTTGCCTTTTATCCCTTTTAAGACAAATAGCCAAGCAAACAAGAACGGCATGATTTGGAAGAAAATGTTTTACTTATTTCAGTTGCATAATGAAGAATTTTTAGAGCATTACCACAAAAGAAGCAATGCAGAAACAAGTGTAATGATGGTTAAATCAAAGTTTGGCGGTTCAGTAAGAAGCAAGACATGGACAGCACAGATAAATGAGGTATTGTGCAAAATAATATGCCATAACCTTTACTGCGTGATTATGGAAATGCACGAATTGGGAATAAAGCCCGATTTTGACCGAAAAGTGCTTGAAGTGTCCGATAAGTCATAGTTTTTGGACACTATTCGGACAAAGCTGGTGGTGGTATTTAAATTTAACTGATTACTGACGCTAACTTAACAGCTCACTATTTCTGGTGGCGGTGGGTGGTGGCGTGCAATTATTCCAAGCGAAAATCATTGCTTTAAACTTTTATATTCATATTTAATGCCGTCTGAAGTTATGGTTATATCACCATCTCTTTCTGTCATCAAGAAAGGTATGTTGAGGCTTGTAACCCTTTCTTGAGTTTCTTCGCATGGCTTCCCAGAAAACACAATCAATTCAGGCAAAACCTTTTGCAAAAAAAGGTAGGATAATGAATCACATCCGCCATTGGAAATCAACAGATTTGCCTTAATGTTGTCTATCCTACTTTCGCAATCAACAGCGCAATCCGTTGTTATCAATGCCTGCGTATTTCCATAATTGATTTTTACAACTATTGAGTTGTCGTCTGTCAATGCTATGCCGTCATCATAGGGGACAATCAAATTTACAAATGATTCTTCAAAACCAAGTATGGCATCATGCGAGATAAGAGTTATGTTCTTGAACAGGGAATTATAGATGGAATAGCTCGGGGCTGATGATGGAATCCCGCTATGTATGAAATTTTTTGGCGGTATTCTTAACAATATCGGCGGTATTCCAGCAATATTGTTTTCTTCCCCATTCGTTGCAATCAGGTAGTCAATCTTCCTTATCCCTATATTTTGTATGATTTTCAGGATTCTCAAGCCATCTGCCTGCCCCTGTGCATTGATGATTATTGAATGGTTATTCAATGTTATTATTGTTGAGCCTTTTTTTGATGTGTCAATTATATAGATAGCCAGTTTGTCTTTTACAGGCAATAAAACTGGCTCGGGTGGCGGTAAAATAATAGTTTCATTCTGGATTTCTGTTTCATTTGTTGTGTTTAACTGAGTCGTTATTTCGGAAGAATAATTTTGCGGAGTCTGCGGGTTTGCATCCTGCAAAGTGCATGATGCTAATAATATTCCAATTAATAAAATGATTGTGTTTTTTATCATCTATTCACTTCGCCATTGCGTCATATCTCTCATTACATATCCCCTTAATATTTCTTCAAGCTTTTCATTCTGAAGAGCATATCTCTTTAGCTTGTGCATTGCCAATTTTGGATTTTGATAATATTGTGCTTCAAACATATTAAAGTAATGCTCTAATAACTCTAATTGTTGTTGGAATGGGTAAGATTGTTGCATTAAATTCTTGCTCCGCATTTTTTACATTTATGATTTATGTCTAGAAAATACATTGGGAGTATTACCATTACCGTTAAAAATAAAACCCATTCGATTATGATTAACAACTCAGAATTTTCAGTTAATATAGAGTATACTATACCAAAAGATGTTCCTAAAAAAATAAAAGCAAAAACCATTAATCTTTGAGTTGTTGTCATTTTAAAATAAAAGTCTTGTGAGGAGATTGGAAGATGAATGGATTCAAACATCTCTCAATTTTACGCAGGTTAGAGCAACCTTTTCACATCTTTTTTCTGGCGGGCTATGCATCTTTAAAGTGCGTGATAATTTTTTGGCTTTAAGACCTCACCAGCTATTTCACACTTTTTTTCTTAGAAGAGGTTCTTCTAAGGGGTGTGATGCTAACGCCAATCGCCGATAAGCTTGTTATTTTTGATATGCTCCTTAAACTCACTTTCAGTGACTTTGATTACCCTGTTGTTGACAGTTAAATAATAATAATTGTTTATAGTCGGTGGCGTATCAAACCTGATTTCCAGATTGCCTGATTTATCCAATAATTCCAAAAATCCTTTCCAGATTCCCAAATTCAAGCTTCTTTTATTTCAGCAGATTTTTTTGTGTATTTTCTTTTCGTGCTTCCACTTCCAGATTCCTTCTTGTTGATTAACGCCAAAACTTTCTTGTTCATATCCAACTGCTTTTCTTTTGGTTTTTTTGCGTCGTTAATTTCCTTTATTTCAGCTTCTAGCTGCTCATTTTCCTTTATAAGCTTTTCTTTCATTTCATCTGTTGCTGTCATTTTGCCTCCATTATTTTTTCTATAGCGAAATGATGATTGTTTTCTATGCCTCCAATAGCCTTATGTAAATCTTCATGTATCAAAGTATTAATAATTCCTCTAATCGTCACATCCTCATATTTTGAAACATGGCTTTGCAAATCAATTAGAATATCATCAGTTAAATAATTCCAAGCCGCAACCGATTCTGAACTTTTAAAATGATTAAATCCCTTTAATAAAGAAATCCTAAAATCTTTATCTGCAAGCATAGCAATTAGAAATAATGGGCTAAGAAGTATTAATAAAAAAATAAAAAACATCTTACCAGTCAAAACATAATTATCATAACTTTTTTGGTATTTTTCTATCGTTGTGAAAAAAATGTATTTATTCAAATTTATCACCCGTATATCTTGTTACCATAGCATGATGTTTTGGGCATAAAGGCACAATATTCTGTTCTGAATTATCCCCATTATCCGAATAAGGTTTCCTATGATGAAATTCAAGGAATGTATTTTCCATGCAAACCGCACACATATTAAAATATCTTTTTAGGACTGCGTTTTTCACTTCTCTCGGTATGTATCTTTTCTGTCTTGTCCTCAGCCACTTTATTAAATGATATAAAGCCCAGATTATCAAAGCCCAAAATAGTATATCCATTAAAGCCATTAAAATCTTTTATGCCTCCGCTTCTTCCACCATAACTTTGTCGCTTGGCTATGGGTTCTTCTTGCCACGCCCAGCTTGACAAACATCAACTGTAATGTTTTGTATGGTATGTCCAACTCTTTTGATAATTCGGTTAATGACTTTTTTTCAACCCAATATTTATCATAAAGCATTTCCTGAACTTCCCTATCTTGAGGTATCATTCTAATTGGTATT
>JACQIA010000078.1 GCA_016198705.1 Candidatus Aenigmatarchaeota archaeon | reverse complement strand
GCATAAATGTTTCCCAGAGCCAGCAACATCTTCACAATAAGGATTTGTAGCACATACTGGACAATCGCTTTGCTCATCACACACAGTAGCAGGTGCTTCACAAAGTCCTGTTGTAGCTCCCTCAACTAAATTGCCCTGGCAAGTAGCTCCGCATTTCAATGTATTTCCACTCCACTTGCAACCAGCATTAATGCAAGTACCCTGAGCAGCATCTAAAGCTGCATCAGCACAATTAGTAGGAACGATGCATCCTGTTTCACAACAGTACTCATTACTACCAACACTACCTCCATTAACATCACATGCTTCCAGCCCTTTCCTTAGCACAGAACATTGTTGTGCATAAGTCGCTCCGCCAGCTCCACTGCAAGTTTCAATAACATTTACTCTGAATGCAGAAATCTCCTCACTATCTCCAACAATTCCTGTCTCATCACACCAAACAACATATTCACCTTGTCCATAATTTCTATTAGCTAATTCTTCATAAAACTGTTTAGTATACTCCCATTCTGTAGCACTTATAACTCTTTTATTAAATAAGTGATCTGCATTAATATTACCAAACTCTCCACCATAATAACAAGCAGCATTTCCTCTTCCTCCTGTTAATCTAAATTTAATCTCTGGTTTATTAGTTTCAATATAATCTTGAGCATTCTTAGGACCAACGCTTAATCTACTAATTTGCAAAGGACTTATTCTTACTGGATTACAACTCCCAACACAACAACTACCAGCTCCTCCGCATTCACTTGCTCCTTGGGTAATATCTCTACAGCTATTAAAGTTCTCATAATTACCGCAACTCAAAGGTTTACAATTTTCAGTAGCACAAACAGCTGGACAATCACTTGCCTTATCAACTACATTTCCACTAGCACAACAATATTTGCCAAAATTAGAGCTAGTTACACTAGTACTTCTACATAAACAATCAACATTGCCAGCAAATATTATTCCAACATCACATTGTCCAATTTCAGCCTCAACGCCTCTCTCCACTAAGATTCCTCTATGGACAAATACCTTATCATCAGCATGGTCTGCATCAAAACCATCATCACTACAGCTAGTTGTGAATGTATAAACTCCATTTAATCTAGAAACATCAATATTTGCATTAAATATAGTAGTTGCTTGATCTCTACTAGGAGTAAACCCTCCATTTACACTAGTTCCATCTATTGAATAAGTGCATTCCCCTCCGCCATACCCTTTGTTCCCTCCTGTAGCTACTACACTCCATTCAAAATTATTAATAATAGTATCCACATCATCCCAATTATCAACTACTCTATAATCTTTAATTTCTGTTTCAAATAAAATCTCAGAAGACCCAACAGATTTGCTGTTTAAATCAGAACAAACAACGCGATATGCATGCTCCCCTTGTTCTAAATTATTAAGGAGTGTATTAAAGACAGTCATCCTTTCTCTTCTTCCTAAATCAGTATTTGGAACAGAAGTAGAAGCCATTCTAGCAACATTTCTATCATCTCCACTCAAAACCAAAACTCCATTCTCTCCTGTATAAAGATTATCTACTCTACAACTGCTGACTCTTCCCTCAGTTAAAAGATTTCCAAAAGTAGTTCCTCCTCTTACATTAAACTCTAATTCAACATCTCTTCCCTCAGAAATAACAGCATGTTTTAAAAAATTTATAACAAGGTTTCTAAAATCAACATTAAATCTGACTAAATTACTTAATTTTTCCTTTCCATCAGCTCTAACAGCATATCTTCCCCTAAAATCTACATCCTTACATTGTATCCAATAATTATAGCTTCTTGCATCTCCATTGCTAGCCTCTTGTAATATCTCTTTAGGTAATTTATAACGATGAATCTTAGCCTCTTCTCCATTTACAAAAATTCTCTCTCCTTGAGTCATTGTATTTAAAATCCATCCAGCTCTTCCAAAATTAGATCTAAGTACATCTCTCATGGCATCATTAAAGAAATTATGTTTTTCTTTTCCTCCTTCAACAATGATCAAAGAATCCAACAACCCATTAGTAACTCTGCATTCAGCATCCCCATTTCCATCTAATCCACCTTTAGTTTTAACAATTAAATAAGCATCCTCAAAGCCAATAGTTCCTTCATCTTGTATCTTATTCTCTCCATTAGCATCGCTAAATAATCCAAAATCAATAACTCTTAAAGCTGGAGTTTTAAAACTCATAGTTTTTGGAAGTATAGCTTCCTCTATGCCATTGCTGCATTCAAAGGTGCATGAATATCCTCTATTATTAATGATAGTTTCACCATCTATCTCAAATGTTTTTTTATGTAACTTAACCCCATCTTCAGCTAAATACTCAACTCTGTCAAAATTAGCAGGCCCCTCAGTCCAAGGGCAAGTATATTGGCAGGTAGCATCTCCATTTCTCACTCCTTTCTCTGTTCTCAAAACCCATTCTTGCCTCAATCCTCCTTCATCATTACTATTGCAATCCTCACAAGCCACTTCAACTATTTCCAATCTATTATCATCGCTAGGAGCAATATTGTAATTTTTTCTTTCCCAGTCAAAATTATTCGCTAAATTAACATCCTCGCATTTAAAGTAATAAGGATTTGATTCTCTCTCAAAATACCCAGTTGAAGGCAGTCTAAAGCTAAAACTATTTTGATTTTCTCCTATTAATACAGCATCATCCCAACTAATATCACTAAAGCTATCAGCATCAGTATTTTTATATCGGCATTTGGATAATCCATCATTATTCAACCCTCCGCTGGTTGTAATTACAACATCGCTAAAAGCTTGGGAAGGAACATAGTCACTAATTGTCATAGCCAAGCTAATAACATAATTTGTAATAGAAACAAAACTTGAAACTTGAATATCATGATTACTGCTGTCTCTGCATATAACCCCATAATAAGTATCCTCTCCATTTAATCTTAGCAAGTCTTGAGATATTGAATAAATTTTATCTCCAGTTTTTTGAATATTGCTAATCTCAGAGCTATCCGCTAATAACCAAGGTGAATCATATCTAACATTGTTTGCAGCTCTTCTTGCTTCATCATCGCTTTTAACTCCATCCATCTTCCAATATCTGCACTCAATATTTTGGCCTTCTCCCCCATTAACAACTCCAGTAATCCTCCTTTCCAATGCATTTCCCCTAACAGAATCATCTAAAGAGCTAAAGCTCAATGAATTTGTATTAACAGTAACAGCATAAGTTGTAGTATCTACTTCTGGCACTTCCTTAAAATTCTTACAGCTTATTTTAACATTATAAGTTCCATCTCTCTCAAAG
>JACQIA010000077.1 GCA_016198705.1 Candidatus Aenigmatarchaeota archaeon | reverse complement strand
TGGAATTACTCCCTACTTATATGACCAGGCAGATGACTTGATTAATGATTCTGTAGAGCTGGAAATGGCTTATCAAAATGAGGAAAAGATATTCACTAAAACAGTGCAAAGCAATGAAAAGATTGAATATGAGTTCAGCCAGTACGCAAAGCCTGGCAATTATATCCTTACAGGCGCGTACAAGAACCTCCAGTCACAGGCAGCTGTCAATGTCAGCGCTTTGAGGGAAGTTAAAATAAAATATGAAAATCAGTCTGTTTTTATAGAAAATATAGGAAATGTGCCATTTGCTGATGAACTGACATTTATAGTACAAAACGAGCTGAGAAAATACCCTATAACTAAGAAAATAAGCGTAGATCCCGGCAAACTACTTGCTTTTGACTTGTCCCAGGAAGTTCCCGAAGGGTTTTATAATGTGATGCTCGAGGCAACAGGGAATGCAGTAGCTGCAATAACAGAGAAGATAGATGAAAGCATTGGAGAAGCTGCTTCTAAAGAAGAAGTTTTGGCTGAGAATACAAAAATAGATGACAACAGGCCGTTCTACAGGAGAATAGCCAGCAACTTTAACACTATAAGCTCAAGTTTGGTAGGGGCAGATGGGATTTTGTCAAGAAATCCCCTGATTGCGCCTACAATTCTGATTGGAATAATACTGCTGCTTGCGGTCAAATATGGAAGAAAGCCTCTGATGAAATTGATTAGAAGGGAAAAAAAGGAAGAGCCGAAAGAAAAATAAACATGTTTTCGCCTTTCATCAATCTAGCTTATCTAGTCAAAAGTGTCATCAAGCAGTTCCTGCGCTGACTTTCTTAGCCCAACAGAGCCTTGCTTGGAGCAGTATGGGCAGATATTCGGAGTTTTCGAACTCGTGAATTTGTATCCGCAGCTTCTGCATTCCAATTCTATCATAACACTACCTTGCAGTAGGAAGTATATAAATTTGTCGGAACTGCAAAGTAAAGCTGCTAAGCAAGCCCATTAAAATCAAATAATTATCATAAAAATTTCAGCAAGATTTAAATAGCCGATGCGCATAGATATATTCATGAAAATGAAAATAACAGAAGCAAATTCAATATTTGAAAAAATCAGTAAAAAATTGCCGCCCAAATATAAAGGAAAAATAGTAGCCATAGATGCAGATAGCGGCAATTATTTTATTGGAGATAGCGAACTTGATGCCTACAAAATGGCAATAAAGAAATATCCAAACAAGCAATTTGTTTTTAAGAGAATAGGCTTTGATTCCACCCATTTTGTCGGTGCTTTCTAAGTTATTTTCCATTACCTTTACCATTTCTAATCCTAGAATATATGCAATCAGCAACAAATTCCCTTAATTCTGGAGAACTAATACTTTCAATTCTTGGATTGATGCTGTAGCATCCCGGAAATCTGCCTCCTCCGCCTCCTGATTTATATGTTTTGTCCAATAATATGACTCCATCTGAAATAAGCTGTCCAAACACATCATCAAAATAAGCCATTTGCTCTTGCCCCACAGCAGGCCTTGTTGCTCTTTTTATGTGTGTAAATCTTGAATATGCCATCCCAACTCTAGGTCTTGAAGATTCCAGCCTAAATCCATGAACCAGCAAAGCTCTTAATAATTCAAAATTATCATAGCCTGCTTCTCTTAATACTCCAGAATATTTTGATTCAATTGGGTCACTAGTTTTTATGGGGTTTTCTGATAACATATCCATTTCTCTATTCAAGCTTGCCAATCCGTCCAAACTTGAGAATGCAAGAGGATTGTTCGAAACAATGAAATTTTGCGGAACTCTTTTACCATATTCAGCTATTCTTCCTAAGACTGCGGACAGATTCCTAAAATAAGCCTCACTTTTTGCTCTGTCCATGGAAAGCAAGCTTGAGTTTGCTGCAATTAAGTATCTGTGGTCAGACCCTAAAATAGTTTTCAGTCTTTCAACTATTCCTACAGTATTATTGTATGAAGTTTGATGAGAGAGTTTTATAGCTAAATCTTGATTCATTCCATATTCAATAGCTAAGATATATACCTTTAAATCTCCGGCTGAAGCCCGAACTTCTTTTGTTTCAAGAGTTCTTGACTCTAAATCATGTTCGCTTTTAGAACTCAACTTTGCTGTCAAAGCTGTCACAAGGCTATGGCTTTGTTCAGCTACCAAATTTACACTATCATCAGGATCAGCAGTTTGAACGCTTTGAGTTCTTGCTTTGCTGGAATGGTATTCTCTTATTTTAATTCTGGCAAGTCGAATATTCTCTTTTTTTGCTGTTCCATGCAAATAGTCAACACATGCCCCTTCAAAATTTTTAAGAAGATAATCAGGTGTATTATTAGATGTACCGACTACTCTTTTTAGCTTTATGACTTCAGAAAGTGTATAAGATAGCTTTCGTGTTCTTTCAAAAAAATCTCTAGGAACATTAGGTGCAGAGGCCAATCTTGAGCCTTCCAAATAATCTTTTACATTTAGTTTAGAGTTTACATAAACTGCAGCAGGCCCATGGACAAATGCTATTAAGCCAGCAGATGTTAAAGATAAATCTTTAACTGCTTGCCAACTTGAACTATCAGACGTTAAATATGAAGCAAGTGCACCCAATGCAGGAAGCGAAGCAGTTGTTATAGCACCAACCCTAGCCAAAGAATTAATCTTTCCTTTAGTCCTGAGAAAATCAAGAGAGTATAGTATAGATGCTGAAATTAACTCTGCAGTAATTGAATAACCATTTTCATTAAGATTATAAGCAGCCCCTAAACAAACTGCTACTCCAACCAAGTCTGATATTTTAACAGCCTTGCGAACTCTAGAATAAACTGATTTGCTCTTTTCATAAAAATTAGTCCACGAACGAATTGCGTCTGGAACTTCGGAATACATTTCAATAACATAGACTGCTTCTTGTCGTAATGAATTTAATTCATTTAGATAGATAGCTGCAGGAAAATCAAGAACAGATCCGGTTTGCAATTGTTGTACAATTCCCCTAATCTGAACAGAACCCTGCATCGCTAAATTTAGTCCAGTAAGCCGTGCCCTTTTTCTAGTTGTATTTCTGTGAGGGGCCAAATAAGCCAACTCAATTTCATTAAGAGTTTTGATTATAGAACTAAATTCCTTCCTTACAACACCGCAAAGTGTTTTACCGCTAACCATTCCGTGGTCAAAGCTTTCAACCCTTTATAAAGTTTTTGCTTTTAGCTACTATCAAGTAGTATGCAAAAATCAATTCCCCTGCCGGTCATGCGCCCTTAAGCTTGGCCTGTTTTTTTCCACGCCTTTTCCCTTGTGCATCAATCCCCTTGCCCGTTTGCCTGCGCTTGTAAGCCCTCTTTCAGGCCTGCCTTTATGGCTGAATATCCAGCTTATGCGGGAATCTGCAAGGACTGATGGATTTGTCCTGTCAACAAGGATTATTTCATACCAATAGTGCAGCCCATCTTCTGCCGCATAATAGCTGTTGAGAACTTCGCAATTCTGATATTTTCTTGCTGCCCTGTTTTCAGCTACCTGCTGGTAATTCAATGTTAAGTCTTTTCTTCGGCTCATTGCCTTTGGCCTTCTGGGGTGCCTTATCTGAGGCCTTTGCCTGCCGCCCCTGTTGACTCTCTGCCTTACAATAATAAATCCGGGCTTTGCCCTGTAGCCCAAAGACCTTGCCC
>JACQIA010000075.1 GCA_016198705.1 Candidatus Aenigmatarchaeota archaeon | reverse complement strand
TTTTTATTATAATCATTGCAAATCTCTCTAATTGCAAAAATATAATGATAAAAATGGTGATTGTTACATTAACTACACAAAATCATAAATAATACCCTCTAATTTATTGCGCTCTACAATTTTTTAGCTTGAAAATAAATAGTGCTTTTGATAATTAATTAAAATTTGATATCGAAGGCATACTTTTTTTAGTTAATAATCTATTTGTAGGTAATATTCAGGATTCGGCGTAATTAACTAACTATCTCTTTTAATTTTAGCGGTTGTATGACGATTTCAAATTTCAAGTAATGTGTGATTTTTTTGTTATTAATTATCGTCGTAATTATACAACAATTTGGCTATTTTTTGGTCAGGATTTGTGCTAATCACCTAATAAATATCTTCTTATATCTCGAAGAGTTTGAAGTATCTCTAAATTCTATAACTCGCTACTCTTTTTCATGTACCTTATTCCTATAATAATTCCAATTATTCCTGCTATTACTAAAACTCCTAGAACTGTCCAAAATATTATCTTGCCTAATCTATTTACTTCTTTTTGTATAGGTGGAGTTTCTTCTTGCTCTTCAGGAGTTGGTTCAGCTTCTTCTTCCGGAGCTAGTTGTGGTTCTTCCGAAGGTTCTTCTGTCGCAGCTGGAGCTCCTCCACCGCCGGCAGGAGCAGTTGTAGTAGCACCCCCGCCGCCACCTCCGCTTGAACCGCCTCCGTCGCTAGAAGTACTTTCTCTGTAAGTAGAAAATTCGCAGAATGGAACCTGCCAAACGCAGTTTGTTGAATCTACTAAAGTAGCCTCGCTTGTTCTATCGACACAATTAGCTCCACTATCATCACAGTGGAATAATTGATTGCAAGTTCCAGAGAATGGAAGTTTGACCCTGCATACCTCTGGATTTAAGTTATTAATTATCTTGTCTCTCGTTTCTGCGGTTAGACCTACTATTGTTGAGCTGGCAATTATGTCTTCAGAAGCGCTTATTGTTCTTACCTTATCATTCAGGCCTGTTTTACTCAACGAAGCGTTAATGAATTCAAAGTAAGTAGTGCCATCATCTTTAGCTAATTTAATATTAACTCTTCTCATTGTGTAATTGCCTTTCATTCCTGCATTTTCTCCGCACACTGCTCCTTGAACATGCTCATAAGTACTATCTTGATTCACGTCATAGGAAACAGTCCATCCTGTAGGCTCTTTTATCCTTGTTACAAAGTTACAGAATCCACATTTATTCGTAGGAGAGGTAACAAAAGAAGTGCACCTACTAACAGCGCATTTATTGTCATTGTCACAAACCTTTAATTTGTAGTAATAAGTTGTATCATTTGTTAATGCATAACCTAATGTTGAACTGTAAATGTCTGCCCTGTGCCAAAGTTTGTAATCTCTTACATTGGCGCTAGTCACGCCAATATCATTAATTGTCTTATTCAATGTTACACATCTTGAATCATTGTAATAAAACTCAAGAGTTCCATTTGTTGGCTTATTAGTATCGTACATTATTAATGCTGAATCAGTGTATTCTTCTATCTTTACTCCTGTTACTTGTGGTGATCTAGTGTCAACATACCCTGCAACATTTACTCCCTTACCACTGCATATTGGCATGAATTCACAATCCAAATCATTACAATCAGTATTGCCATCACTATCGTCATCAATGCTATTAAAGCAGTCCTCATACTGAACAAATCCTTTCTTTAAGATATCTTCAAACTTTGCGGTATCTGCTCCGTATTCAAAACATCCTTCAATTTCAAAATCTGCGCTTCCCGGGGTTATCCAACCAGGGCCAACTGTATCACTAGGTGAACTTACATTTCCTGTATTTCCAATCATCGCCACATAAACTCTCATGTCTTTTGTCGAGTCATATAATGTTGGGAATCTAACTAAGTCTGTTTTTGCCACAGCAATCATAGGGCCTCCAATTTCAGAGCACATAATCTTCTTCCACGCGGTTAATTTAATGTCGCTAGCAGCCCACTTTGAATTCTCGCAAGTGTATGCGTTAAATGTTTCAATAGCTTTTTCTTTAGTTGAATCCCATTCAGAGGCATATCTAAATCTGAACTCGTATCCTGTTGCAGAGCTGTTATGAGGCAAGGCACATCCTCCTGTTGTACTGCCGTCTGTATCAAGGTATACAAAAATTATTACTGTGTTATTGCCTGTTCCAATTCTATCTGTACCGCCTCCTCCAGCTCCAAATTGTTGTTGCGCAAAACTTGTTATTTCTTCTTTGTTGCATATAGAAGCATTGCTGAAATCAAACATATTTGCTCCGAATCCAAATCCCTCTCCCATGTCTTTCATGCCAATTCCACAAACATCAACAGATGCCTGGCTTGGCTCTCCAACAGAGCCGCAATTATCAAAAGCAATAGGAAGGGGAGCTCCAGATTCTAATCCTGTAAATAATTCATTCATTCCAGCTGGATTACACCAACCAGTTGCCCATTTGCAAGCGTTGTTAGAAGCCGCAACTGCACAACCATTTTGACTTTGAACAGGCTCACTAAAGCAAGTTGGCTCACATCCGAAAGATGTAGAATTACAATATGCATTTGCATTGCATAATGTTGCATTATTTACCAATGTCATATTGCTCCAGCACTGGTCCATAACATTCGTGCAATAATTTCCAATAGAATTCCACCAACAGCCATTAGTTGCATTACAACCTGCGTCTACAGAACCATACTGCCAGCAGTTTGTAGCCCAATTAACTTCACACCTAGGATTTGGCTCTGGGAACCAGCCACAAGTTATATTTATAATTGAGCTGTTAGTGCAAAATGTTTGATTTCCGTCATACTTATAGCATTCTGCTCCGAATGATCCTCCTATTCCCCCGCCGCCAGCAACATTTCCTCCTGTGAAACCTCCTCCTTTAGGATCACACCACCCTGGATTATTCCATTTGCATCCTGATGTTGCCTGGCAGTTTGCTTGATTATTTGAGCTAGTAGCATTATAGCATGCTTGTGATTCTTGCTCTTCACACCATCCTGCATCTGCTTTCCATACGCATCCGGAAGTTGAAGCACATGTGTTCGAGGATGTTATATTAAAGCAGCCGGGCTCACAAGTTCCGCTGCCATCACCATAGCTTCTCCACGCACAGCTTACAGCTGTAACGCCAACACACCCTGATTCGTTATATTGATTCCAGCATAAGCTGAATTTGTTATCACACCAGCTTCCATGAGAATCACTTCTCCATGCGCATGTTGAACTATCAGAACAACTTGCATTTGTTGTATACTGCCAGCAATTACCACTCCAATTTACTTCACAAAGTGCTGAACTATAAGAATCAGCTCTCCAACTGCATCCTGTAGTAGTAGAACAGCTTGCATTATCGTATTTCTGCCAACAATCTTTTGGCTTAAAGTCAGGGTGGTCGCACCATCCGCCTTGTGTTCTACACCACTCTGTCCCATTTCCTAGACCATTACACCATGTATCATTTGTCCATGTGCAATTCCTTCCTCCTCCAACACTTGTTGTAAAACACTGTGTCGAATTTTTCGCGCCAAAGCATACTTCAGCAACGCTCCAGTCTCTTTCGCACCATCCACTTCCACTGCCATTATTCCATTGACAGTTAGCGCTTCTGTTTGCATAGAATTGATATGAAACATTTGTCATATTTCCAAAACCGCCACCAGTCACCATAAAGGTATTATTTGTAAAGTTAATAGTTTGTCTAGTATAGTCAACTGTATAATTTCCTGCTCTTATAACCGCTCCAGAAGAATTTGTTATTGTTACAGAATTAACGACCCATCCTACTCCCAAATTAGCTAACCTAAAGGTTTTGCTTTCGTTGATATTATTTGCAGTCAATCTTGCAGAGGTGATATTAAGCGTTTCATTCGCAACTTGCGTAGTTCCCAAGCAACTATTTTCACCGTCATCGTATTTCCAGCATTGTGCTCCCTTAAAGTCGCACCACCCTGCTGGATTCCACGTGTCATTAACCCATTCACAACTATTAGATTCGCATGTTGCTTTAGTAGTCCAGCCAAAGCAATTTCCTGATACAAATCCACACCAAGGATCAGCATAACATCCAGAATCTCCGCAATCAACTAAATTATCATTGTCATTGTCAACACCATCCCAGCATACTTCAACATCCCCAGCGATGTTTGCAACACATGTTCCATCATTATCACTTCCTTGCCACTTGCAACTTCCTGTTGCATTAAGAGCTTTCCTTCCGTCATTTGCGCAATCATCTCTTGTCTTGCATCTGTCACATGCGTCTTCACATGTTTTGTCTCCTTTTTCAATGCAATAACCTCCTGTTGCAGTGAGATTATTAACAATCCACTTACATCCTCCTCCTGCGGTGTTTGCTTTACTGTCTGCGCAGAAACACGAAGGAGCAAGGCAGTTATTTGCAGAATCGCGCGTAGAATTACTATTTGAATTCCCTAAGAATGTGCAATCTCCACAAACAGAATTACAATCGCTTGCAATTCCTTTCCTGAATTGCTCTTTTGCTTTGCAGAAACCTATACCATTAGGCGCTCTTGTGTCTGTGCTAAATTCACAGAATCCTAATTTGCTTCCTTCGCAAGCACTCTTTGCGTTTGTTGCATTTACACGCTTGCCATTACTATCTTGAAGTTCACAAGCAAAGCAAGCCCTGTTACAATTATCTTCTTCATCAAATTTATATTCGCATCTTCCTGTTGGAACTGCAACTCCTGCTTCGCAATAATTTTCAGTAATCCATTTGCCGCCCGCAGCCTCACAGTTTTGTTTATTTTCTATTTTTACTAAACTCTGGCTTGTGTTGCCGAAAACATCGCTTGCTTTAAATACACATTTGCTTGTTGAATTATCCCATTTGCAAGGCCAATACCATGGACTGCCTGCTATTGTATTGCAAGTAGATTGTGTTTCTGCATCTTCACATGATTCCTCTCCATTGGGAGTTTGGTCAAGTTGGCTTACGCAACTATTTGAAAATCTATTTTCTGTACAAGTTCCATTCTGCCAAATACAACAAGTAGAAAGCGCTGCAACATCATTACATAATCCAGAATTGTTGATATATGAGCATTTTATACCATCTTTTGTGATGTTTGTTCCATAATTATTTGTTAGCTCGTCACATACCCCACCAGTAAAATTACATCCTAATATATTATTGCAATGGGTTGAATTAACATCAAAGATATAGCATCCGGGGTTCCAGTCATTTAGTATACTGCCGTTACTCGCGCCTCCACTTCCCCATGTAGGAGTCGTACAATTTCCTCCTTTAGAAACATCATTCCAATTATTTGCCTGCCACCAACAATAATAAGTGTCATAACAAGCTCTTTCTGTTGTAATATTAGAGCAACTCGTTCCAGAATTATCTTTATAACACCACCCGTTTGTTGTATTTTCAGCAGGATTGCCGCTCCATATGCAACTTAAACCATAGGTATTGCTTGTGCATTGTGTTTGATTGCCCCCTTTAAATGAATCCCATGTCCAGCAGTTTACCTCTTCGCACCATCCTGAACTTGTCCAACCTTTCCACTGGCAATTCTTTTTTGTTGTGCAGCTTGCATTTGTTGTAGAACTCCAACAGTTATCAGTTGAGCAATAACCATTGCTCCAAACACAAGCCTTTCCTATTGTATTATTCACGCATGCGGTTTCATTGGTGTAGTCAAAGCTATAACAGTTTTTTTCCTGACAAGAATCAAATTTCCATTCACAGCTTATGCCTTGAGCATTGTTACAGGCTGTTTGATTTGGATATAAAACGCTGTCATAACAATTATTTTCTTTGCAATAATTTCCTGAAGAGCTCCATGTGCAATTATTTCCTCTCCAATCTCTTCCAGTATTGCATGTTGTATTTGTTGTAAAAGCCCAGCATCCTTGATCTTGACACTGTCCCCAAGCGCAGCCAGTAGCATTCAAACATAAGTTTTTCGTAGTTTGGCCCCAGCAGTCCGTACCTCCGATACTATAACATGATTCACTCCAACTGCAAGATTTGTTTGCTGAATTTGAAATGCAAGAATTATTATTTGTTCCAGAAAAACTCCAACAGCTTACCTCTTCGCATGAGTATGATACTCCGCCAGCTGACCATGTGCAATTCTTTCCAGGAACAGATGTTGAAGTGCAGGCGCTTTGGTTATGAACGCTCCAGCAATTCAATTCTTCACACCATCCTCCCCATGTATCATTTTTCCATGTACAGCCGCTAGCAGTATTACAACCAGAACTTGTGTTATAGCTCCAACAGCTTGCCGCAGAAACAAAAGAAGATGAGAACAACACAACAAAGATAAAAAATATTATACCAAAGAAAAATAAAATTATAGGCCGAATATATTTATCTCCCATTTCACCACTTTTTATTACGAAATTTATCCGTTAATAACAATTTTTTCCTTTATAAATCTTTCGGCGAAGAGCGAAGGAAATAGAACAAAAAGTCATAATTATAGCAACTGACTTAAATAATTCCACAAATTGTCAGTTGCTACACCGAGAACCTTTTCTGCTTTGCGCAGGTTCTC
>JACQIA010000073.1 GCA_016198705.1 Candidatus Aenigmatarchaeota archaeon | reverse complement strand
GTCTACTGCAGGGACTGTTACAGCAAGAAGAGAAGGTACTAGGATTACAATCCTTAGTTCATATAATCTTCACAGAATTATTTTTTATTTCTTTTTTTGTTTTTTTCTATTTTTCTTTTTTTTAATTTTTATACCAAACCCTATAAATCACTCCAGCATTGTCATCACTAACGTACATAACTCCATCTTTGTCAAAAATAACATCAACTGGCCTGCCTAAAACCTTGTTTTCCGGAGTAAGCCAGCCTGTTGCAAAATCATGAAATTGTTTAGTGTCCATGTTAATCCTCACAACCTTGTAGCCAGTCGGGACTTTCCTGTTCCAGGAGCCGTGGTAAGCGACAAACAAATTGCCTTTAAATTCTTCTGGAAAGTTATTTCCAAAGTTGAAAGCCAAGCCAAGAGGGGCTGAATGGGCCTGCAAGTCTATAAAGCTGGGCTCCTCAAAAGGCTCCGTGCAGGGGTTCCTGATGTAAGTGTTCTTGTCAAACTCTGCATCATGAATGTTTTTTCCGTAGCAAATGGGCCAGCCATAATTTTTTCCTTCCTTCACTATATTGATTTCATCAGGAGGCAGATCCTCCCCAAGCAAGTCCCTTGAGTTCTCGGTTGCATACAACTCACCACTTACAAGATGAAAGACAAAGCCAACAGCATTTCTGATGCCTTTTGCATAAATGCTGCAATTTCCATTAAAACTGCATTTTAAAACAGCTGCTCTTCTTTCATCTCCTTCAATGCAGACATTGCAGCTTGAGCCGATGCTTATATACAAGCTATTGTCTTTTGCCCTTATCGTCCTTGTCCAATGCCCGCCTTCAGGCAAATCAGTAAAATATTCTTTAGTAGAAATATCTGCTGTTAAATCATTTTTTATTTTTACCTTTACCACACTGTCCTCATTTGCAACGTACATATAACCATCAAGAAATGCAATCCCATGCGGCTTGTTTAAGCCATCAATCACTTTAATAGTTTCATCCGCCTTTCCATCCTTATCTTTGTCAGGCAAAGCAACTATAATTCCAGTGCTTGGAACGCTTACAAACAAAATATCTTTGTAGAACTCCATAAATCTTGCCCCTCTGTTCGGGCCCGGAAGGTTAAATCCTTTTCCCAAATCAGAGGCAAAAATGTCTATCTCAAAATTAGGTGGGAGTTTAATGTTTTTCAGTATGGGGCTTTTATTTTGGATTTTTTTATTGTTATTTTCTATTAATGGTATTGAAATCACGAATAATGCCACAATTAAAATAACCATAAAAAATATAAATCTTTTCTGTTTTTTATCCATTTAATAATTTTTATCATTGTTTTATATAAACATTTTCATTATTGGTAAAAACAACAAATTTTAAAAATCTAAACAAAAAGCTAAGCAGTATGAAATGGCGCCTTATAGAGCAAAACGAATATTCTGCAGCCATGAACATGGCAATAGACCATGCTGTTTACGAAAGCGTTGCAAATGAAAGGGAATTGCCAACAATAAGGTTTTACAAGTGGATGCCAAGCTCTATATCGCTTGGCGCGTACCAAAACCCAAAGGAAATAAATCTTGATGCCTGCAAAAAGCACAATATTGGAATTGTCAGGAGAATGACAGGCGGAAGGGCTGTTTTTCACGATAAAGTTGATTTTACATATAGTGTTATAGCGCCGATAAGAGTTTTCAATTACAACATAGAAAATGCCTACAAAGAAATTTGCACTTGCATAATCAATGCTTTAAATGAGCTTGGGATAAAAGCTGCAATAGAAAACAAGAACGACATCGTTGTAAACGGCAAAAAGATTTCTGGCAATGCTGCCAAATTGATGAATAAAGGCATCTACTTGCAGCATGGCACCCTGATTTACGGCATTGACTTGGATGTAATGCCAGAAGTTTTGAATATTTCCAAAGAGATTGTCAAGGAAAGGGTTGCATCAATTCTGCAGCATAAGAAATTAAGCCAAAATGACGTTTACGATGCATTGAAAAAAAATTTCACTAAAAGCAAAGACTTCAAGACAGAACAGCTTTCAAAATTCGAACTGATGCGCGTAAATGACTTGGCAAAAACAAAATACAGCACGATAATGCTCCCAACTGGAACTTTAGTTAAGAACAAAGGGGCTTGTTATGTGGAAAGGGGAAGTTAAGATAAGATTTATAATAATCCGCCCAAGTAAGGAGCGGGTCCTTCTCTTTGGCTTTTGTAGTTCTCAAAGGCTTTAGCGATTCTATCAGCTAGTAATGGGCCGCTTTGGCTTATTACTTTAGCACGCAAAGCTTCATCTGTATGAGATAACTGCTTTAGGCTAATCCTTATATGTTTTGGCATTTGGTAGTCTCCATCTATAACCTTAAGAATGCCGGCATCAACAAGTTCTTTCATAAATCCTCTTGCCTGTCTAGTATCCCGTACCCCCAAAACTTGTTCCTTCACCCTTGAAGCAGCAATATAAGAATCACCCATAACATTATCCCCTAAATATGATACTGCAACAGCAAATTCCCTACCATTAAGACCGTTAGGAAATCTTATGCTATCTAACTTCGTTAATTCTGCCGGGTTTAATAAATATTCTAGATTCATTTTTGTCAAGAAAGGGTAGTTTATGCCTATTTATAAATCTTTCGTTTCTTAAAAGTAGTGACAAATTACTGGAAATCGCACAGCTGCAATTTTTCCATCAAATCCATCATGAACCTTGCAGCCTGAGCGCCATCCACAATCCTGTGGTCGTAAGTCAATGACAAGGGCAGCATTTTTCTTATTTCAACTTTGCCATTTTTGACAACAGGCTTTTCAATTATTCTTCCAATGC
>JACQIA010000072.1 GCA_016198705.1 Candidatus Aenigmatarchaeota archaeon | reverse complement strand
ACCTTAAGAGAATTATAGTTATTCCCGCCGTTTACCAGTCCTTAGCTCAGTTGAAACCAAGTTTCAGATCCTGGCACTGGGCAGACGTCACCAACTATACTAACCTTTACAGGCTTGCAGTTAGTTACGTTTTTATTAAACAGTCGGACCTCCCGAGTCATTGCACCCTGCAATTGCACTCATACAAGCACAAAAACAGGGATCCCTTATACCAAAGGCACGGGACTAATTTGTCGAGTTCCCTCAGCTAGATTATTACCTTCATACCTTAGGCTTCTCACCTAGGGGCACCAGTGCTGGTTCTGGGTACGGATACATGAAATTCGTTCATGCTCCCTTTTCATGGGCTCTTGGCATCAACCAAACACCTCATACAAGGTGCTCATCCTCTGTTTGATCATATTCTCATCATTACGATACTCCTATGATCTATCAGAGTTAACACACACGACAGTATATGTTGGTCTAGCCGAAAGCGTCAGAAGCATGACTTTCTTTGCAGGGTATTCATGTAGTACAGGAATCTTAACCTGTTTCCCTTTCCTGGATCCTTATTAGAGTACCAGTTAGGACCGACTTACTCTTAGCTAATCGATAGTGCTAAGAAACCCTTGCCCTTTCGGTATTAGTGATTCTCACACTATTTAGATCCTACTTCCGCCAGGATTCGTATTATTATTAGGTCCATCAATCTTTACAGAACAACTTCTACCCTAATAATGTACCTACCTACCACATTAAGCAATTGCTTAAGTCTAAAATATCGGTAATTAATTTAGCCCCGTCCATTTTCAGGGCATATTACCTAGACAGGTGAGCTATTACGCTTTCTTTAAAGGATTGCTGCTTCTAAGCAAACCTCCCTGCTGTATCTGGTAATACACACCTTTCACCCGTTAACACTTAATTAATATTTAGGGACCTTAATTTTAGTCTGGGATGTTCCCCTCTCGCAACAGTCGTTTACCGCCTGCTGCCGTTTCCTGAGTTCTAAGATGTTAAAACATTTTGAGTTGGACAAAAGATCGAGAATTTTACTTCCCTAAACCCTTAATCCGTAGCTTTACCGTTTTAATAATCTCCCTCAAGACTTGACTGCGGCCAACTTCGGTAGGAACCAGCTATTACCGCTCTCGATTGGCTTTTCACCCCTAACCAAAGATTAGAAGAACGCTTGCACACAGAACCTCTGCGGGCCTCCACAATATTACTATTGCTTCACCCTATCCTAGGTTAGATCGAGCGGTTTCGGGTCATATCCAAGTGACTTATGGCATTTTCATACCAAACTCCTCGTAAACTGCGAGTTTTTAGTTTCCTTTTGAATCCATCTTAATTAAAGATTTATTCTCGCCACTTAAATAAACTTCCTGGCCCGTTATTCGAAACGTACAGTACAACTTCTAAAAGCCGTACCTTACTATAACCGTTAGGTTTCAAGTTCTTTTCACACCCTATCATGGGTTCTTTTCAGCTTTCCATCACTGTACTATTGTGCTATTGGTCTTAGAGAATATTTAAGGTTAGAAGTTTATGTCTCCTAAATTCAAGCCTAATATCCGATAGGCTCTAATCAAGAAACCTACACTATCTTTTTATTTTTCATTTACGGGACTATCACCCTCTACGGTAAAACATTCCAGAGTCTTCAATTCAAATAACTAAGATAATTAAGTAGGTCTTATAACACCACATCTTCTTTATATTTCTATAAAGAATTCAGTTTGCCTTTTGCTGCTTTCACTCGCTGTTACTAACAGCATCTTTATTAATTTCTTTTCCTGCAGGTACTAAGACGTTTCAGTTTCCTGCGTTAGCGATTATTTCTAATCATCTCCAAAGAGATAAGAAGTCTCATTAGGGAATCCTTGGTTCTAAGGTTGCATACGCCTCGCCAAGGCAATATCGTAGTTTGCCACGCCCTTCATCGCTTTTCTAAGCCTAGCTATCCACCTAACGGCGTAGGAAATCTCTACCTATGCATGATTACTAAAACATTAGTAATCCTTGGCCCAAAACAATGAGTTATTGAGCTGCATTTACTATTAATGATTTAATAAGTGTGATTTTAAAATGGACCAGTCGGGACCTT
>JACQIA010000009.1 GCA_016198705.1 Candidatus Aenigmatarchaeota archaeon | reverse complement strand
TACCAATACTTATTGGTGCAATGATTGCTCTTTTAATTTTATTAATTATGAATAAATATTTTTATTAATCAAAACTCTTTTTCAATAGGCTTAACCACCTATTGCCTTCCAATTCCATTTTTATCCCAGCTTTAATTGCTGGCGTTGTTCCCAAGACGGAATGTATCTTTATGTGGTTGTAATAATTCACGAAGGCAGATGTCATTACTTCCGCACTTTCCCTGTCCTGTAAGCCTCTCATTACTTTCAAGCGTTCCCTTATCGTTCCGTTCAGCCTTTCCATTACATTGTTGTTTGTCCTCTTGTCCCTTATGGAAGTAAGCCTTATGTGGTTTGTGCTCCCCAAAGTCCTTTTAATGCTCTCTATGTAAGGCACACAGCCATCAGTTATCAAAAAGGCTGGCTCTCTTTGTGCCTTTTCTTTTGCTTCATTCAAGACCTTAACGCTGTCCCAAATCCTTCTCTTGTCGGTAACTTTCTGCGTTATCATATATTTTGTGTCGTTGTCCATAACATTCCATAACCATTTCCACTTACCGCCAGCCTGTATCTTCATTTCATCAGTTCGCCATAAGTCCGAAACTTCGGGTTTCAATGTCCTTACATAATCATTTATTATCTTAGAATACTTTTGTATCCTCCTTATTATGTTGCTTGCATTAATCTCTAAATCATAGAACTGCTTTAAATGGTCGCTTATTTTCCTGTAAGAAATTCCCTTGAAGTAAAGGTCAAGCATTAGGGTTGTAACCTTTGCGTTCCCTTTCATTTTTTGGAAGTCTTTTTCCTCAATAAAGGACTTTCCGCATTTATTGCATTCGTATCTTTGCTTTGCCCTGTCCTTACAGTATCTTACTCCTCTCTTGAAAATATCGGGGCTTTTGCAATATGCACAATTCGGCTTTTCCTTTTCCTCAAATTTTAGGTTATCACGCCTTACCCTTTCTTTCAATTCAACAGAAAGTTTTACTGCGTGTATGTGCTTGCAGTCCTTTTGCCTTGCATCAAAGTCAGGGCAAGTGCATTTCCAAGAGCCATTCTTTGTTATGGTATAAACACCATTACCGCTTTGGCTCGGCACTTCGTAAGTTTCCTTGTTTATCTGCTTTGGCGTGTCCCCTTTAGAAATTATAGCATAGCCACGAACTACACGCATCTGTTCCGAAGCATTTTTATATTTCAACTGCCCTTTCGCTTCTTGAGGGCTGATTTGGTGTCCAACCATTTTAGTTTCCTCCGACCCTGCGGTGTTCACGCACCGCTTGGTCAATTTTTTATAATCCTTTTTTCTTTAATATCTTAACAATATATTTGCATTTTTCAGATGTCTTTTGATGTATCATTAAATTTTGTTTTGCGTGATGTTCGCTGAATCCTATTATTTCCTTATCACAATCTAAACATCTTATTTTGAATTGTTTTTTTTCTTTCATTTATCATACCCTATATAGTGTATAGGGGGTATTACTATATAAACCTTTCGTTTTTAGTTTTTAGTATATTTTGGAGTATATAGTTCCTCTCTTACTCCCAAATGTTGAGGGAGTAGAGGGAGGAATATAATGTTAAAATTAATTTCTAAAATTGCAGTAATATGGTATGAGTTAGCCCAACCTTATGTGTCTGCTTATCTATCTATTCTTAACCAAATAGCCAAAAAGATACAGTGCTATAATAACAATTACTATCCCTATAGCGGACAAAGAGGAGAGCCAGATAGCCCAACCAAGCCAATAATTGATACTAAAAGCAATCAATGCAAGGATACCGAGTGGTATCACAAATGATAGCAGTATAAGGATTACTGAAAGTATCCCAACTACTAAACCAGAATTAAAACCCTTAACAAAATTCCAGCATTTTTGGTATTGGTCTCCCAAAAATTCTATTGCGGTTTCTTCATGCATATTTGGCATTTTCCACCTCCCAACTAATAGCCTAATATCATCATTTTGCTGATTATAGTATTTAAACTTTTGGGCTTTTTTGAGCCTCCACTAATAGCCTTATTGGAGTTCTGAAAACTGCCCAAAGGGAATAATAAGAGCCTGCCTTACCTCCCGAAACGCAACGAAAATGAAAAACACCCGAATATGCAACAATATCTGCTTTGGCAGCAAAAGCTTGCAATAAAAATATAAATAAAAATAAAAAGATAATGCCAAATGAGGGAAAAAACGCTTCTTAAAGCTGCTTTAATGGTCTCTTTGGC
>JACQIA010000076.1 GCA_016198705.1 Candidatus Aenigmatarchaeota archaeon | reverse complement strand
TCTACATCAAGCAAAGTACCTTGTGCACCCTCCAAAAGAATATTCTTGCCTTCGTCAATTGCCTGATTGATTTTTGAAGAAACATCCGTAACGTATTTTTTAATTTCAGGATAGTCATCGACAACATCTATTATTCTTAACCCTCTTCGCGCAACCTTGTCTGTATAGGAAGGGCCTATACCTTTTCTTGTAGTGCCGATTTTCGTATCTTTGCTGTCCAATTCTTTATGGGCATCAGTTACAACATGAGCAGCTTCACTTATGCTTATTTTATCTACATCTATTCCAGACTGTTTCAAAAAATTAATTTCTTCTATAAGGGCTTTAGGATCTATCACCATACCATTTCCAAGCATTACTTCTTTCCCTGAAATTATCCCTGATGGAATTTGATGTAGTTTGAAGGTTTTACTATCAACAACGACAGTATGGCCGGCATTAGCTCCGCCTTGGAAACGTGCAACTATGTCCGCATCTTTTGCCAAGAAATCTATAATCTTCCCTTTACCCTCGTCACCAAACTGCATCCCAACTATTACAGTACAAGGCATAAAAAATCATTTCAATTCAGGGTATTTCAATCTCAAAATTCTCACAGCAAGCAAAGCAGCATTCTTCGCATTGTCAACACCAACGCATCCAACCGGACATCCAGGAGGCAATTGTGCTATAGACAGCAATGCATCCAACCCGTTCCCAACACTCTTCTCAGCCCTTATAGGCAGTCCAATGACAGGTTTATCCGTTAATGCCGCAACAAATCCAGGTAAAGCAGCACTTAATCCAGCTACAGCAATGAACACATCAGCGTCAGAATTCTTCACTAATTCCCTTGTTTTTTCAGCCTCACGATGGGCAGATGATATGTGGAATTCATAAGGAACGTTGTTTTCCTTTAACACATCTATAGCCTGTTGAGCTATTGGTTCGTCAGACTTACTGCCGCATACAATTACAACTTTCATAAAATCTATTTGAAGGATAGTTATTTAAAGAATATAAAAATTGCATTTCATATAAGATTATGAAATATTCAGCAAAAGTGGAAGTAAAGTTTAAAGAAGGGTTGTTTGATCCTGAAGGGGAAACTACCAAAAAATCTCTGCAAGGTTTGAGATTTCCGGTTGAGGATGCCAAACTGAGTAAAGTGTTTAACATAAAGTTGGATGCTAAAACTAAAGATGAGGCCTATTCGATGGTAGAAGAAATGTGCAAAAAACTATTAGCCAACCCAAATAAAGATGATTATAAAATTATTATAGAGGAAATACAATGAGCAAAGGATTTTTCTTTCCTTTGGGAGATGTAACTAAGACAAACATATTTCCAATCCTTACAATATCTTTGATAATCATAAATGTCATCGTATTTGTCTGGAGTTTAACGGATTTTGACAATATAATAAGCACTTACGGGTTTGTTCCCGCTCAGCTTTCCTTGATAACGATTTTCACATCAATGTTCCTGCACGGAGGTATAGATCACATCTTCGGCAATATGTGGTATCTCTGGATTTTTGGCGATAACATAGAGGAGAAATATGGAAAATTGAGATTTCTTGGCTTGTATTTTCTGTCAGGAATGGCGGCAACATTCACTCATTTAATTACGAACCTAGGTTCTGTCATACCAGCCATAGGAGCTTCAGGCGCTATATCTGGCATACTGGGTTCTTATCTAGCTTTGTTTCCACGTGGAGGTGTCCACGTTAGATTCGGTTATATGCCGGCACAGATGCCGGCATTTGTTGTTATCGGCGGCTGGTTTGTAATACAGTTGATTTTTGGTACTGTAAGTTTGGTTGGTGGTGTGGGAAGCGGTGTTGCCTTTTGGGCGCATATCGGCGGGTTTGTTTTTGGATATGTAGTAACTAAAGCAATGAAATTCAAGCGTCCTCGTTGGTAAACGTATTTAAATTTCTAAAAGCATTCTTTGGATATGAATGCATTGTTTGTTAAAAAACAGGTACCATTCGACTTATCCGAGATAAATATTTTGAATGCTGATGACCAAATACTGATGAGATTAAGTAAAGAAAATCAATTCGCATTCAGTCTTGAAGAAATGAAGTCCATACAACAGCACTACAAAAAACTAAATAGAAATCCGACTGATGTTGAAATAGAAGCCATAGCCCAGACATGGAGCGAGCATTGCTATCACAAAACTTTCAAAGGGGAAATTGTAACAGAAGATGGGATTATAAATAATTTATTTGAAACTTACATAGCTAAAGTGGCTGAAGAGTTGAAATACTCTTGGTTGTTTCTAGCTTTTAAGGACAATGCAGGCATAGTCGATTTTGCTGATGGCTACTCTATAGCTATAAAAGTTGAAACACACAACCATCCGTCGGCGATAGAACCATTTGGTGGAGCTGCGACTGGTGTCGGTGGTGTAATAAGAGATGTGTTGGGTGTTTGGGCAGAGCCTATTGCCAACACTGACGTTTTGTGTTTCGGCCCTTTGGATTATGATTACAATAAATTGCCAGCAGACATGAAGCATCCAAAATTAATTTATGGTGGAGTAACAGCTGGGGTTGGCTCTTATGGAAATTGCATGGGGATACCTACAGTCAATGGCGCTATATATTTTGATGAAGGATATGTCGGAAATCCTTTAGTCTATTGCGGATGCATAGGGTTGTTGCCTAAAGACAAATTTGTAAAAAATGTTAAGGTTGGGGACGTTTTGATAATTGCTGGGAATAAAACTGGCAGGGATGGCATTCATGGCGTTACATTTGCTTCTTTAGAGATTGCAGAAAAATCTGATGTTTCCAGGCCAGCTGTGCAAATACCTGATCCTTTGCAGGAGGAGAAATTGAAAAGAGCTATATTAGAAGTCAGGGATAGAAAGTTAGCATCAGCAATCACGGATGTAGGCGGTGGGGGCATATCCTGCGGTTCATGTGAGTTGGCTCAAACATCTGATATAGGTATTAGTGTTTTTCTGGATTCGGTTCCTTTAAGAGAAAAGTTAGTGCCATGGGAGATTTTTATTTCTGAATCACAAGAAAGAATGTTATTAGTTGTTCCGGATGATAATTTATCGGAAGTTCTGCAAATTTTTTCAGACGAAGATGTCGAGGCAACACCGATTGGAAAATTCATCCAGGAAAAAACAGCAAAGATATCCTACAAAGGGACTGTAGTTGGGGAGTTGGATTTGGAATTTCTGTTCAACCCGATCACTACAACAAAGAAAGCTGTGTGGAAAGAACCAGAATACAAAGAACCAACATTTGCCGAACCAATCAATTTAACTGAAATTCTTTTGAAACTTTTATCGCAACCCAACATTGCCAGCAAGGAGTCTGTTGTCAGGACTTACGATCATGAAGTGAAAGGCAGTACAGTATTGAAACCATTGCATGGTGAATTTTCTGGTCCTAATGATGCCGCTGTATTAAAACCTCTAGCTAACAGTCGGAATGGAATTGTCATATCATCAGGAATGAATCCTAGCTATGGGAAGATAGACCCTTATTGGATGGCTGCGTCTGCGGTTGATGAAGCTATAAGAAACAACATATCTGCAGGCGGTAGGAGAATTGCTTTGTTGGATAATTTCTGCTGGGGTAATCCTGACAAGCCTGATAGATTGGGAGGTTTAGTAAGAGCTGCTAAGGCGTGTTATGATGTAGCGAAAGTTTTCCAAACACCATTCATCTCTGGCAAGGATAGTTTGTACAATGAATCGCCTTTGGGAGCTGTGACACCATCATTATTGATAACAGCATTGGGTATAATTCCAGATGTTAAGAAGGCTGTATCTGTTGATTTGAAGAAACCTGGAGATTTGATATACATAGTTGGCAAGACCTATCCAGAATTAGGCGGGAGCGAATACTACAAGTTGAACGGATATATCGGAAATTATGTACCAAAGGTTAATCCAGAAGAGTCAAAGAAAATTTTTGATGCTATTACTGTTGCTATAGATGCTGGTTATGTTAAGGCATGTCATGACATATCTGAAGGTGGTTTGGCTGTAGCTTTGGCTGAAATGGCTTTTAGCAGTAGGTATGGTGTAGAATTGGATTTAACCAAAGTCCCAGTTGAAAATATTAATAGAAACGATTTTATTTTGTTTTCAGAATCTAACAGCAGATTTTTGGTTGAAGTTAACGAAGGTGATAAAGACAAGTTCGAAGGCTTGCTCAAGGGTGTGTCATATGGACAAATAGGTAGAGTAATTGGAGAAAGCATCTTGACTATATCGGTATTAAATGAACAAAAGCTAATTTCCACATCCACAGATTCTTTGAGAAGTGCTTGGAAGAAAACTCTGAATTAAGTAATTTTTATTATTAAAATCCCAATAATTATTTAATGTCTAAAGGAACTTTACCAGTACCTCATATTATAGCAATTGTTTTAGGTATTGTAGTTATAGCATTGATTGGATACTGGTTTTTCAGTTCTGGTGGACAGTTTAGCGGAACAGCAGCAGAAACTACTTGTAGAGGTAAATTGTTCCAATATTGTGCATCATGGACTATATGTAACTATGGCGATTGTAAACCAGGGGATGCAGACTTTTATGATGAAAAGAATAACAAAGATTGCTTGCAACACAAAAAAGCGCTTAGCAACAACAATGATGATGTTACAGAAACATGCAAGAATCTATTAGGTCAACCCACAGAAGAAAATCGAGAAGAAACTAGCCAACAAGGAGGTCCACCCACACCATTTTAATGAAAATTTCTTTATAAATTTACAAAGTTTAATTTATTTTGTGTATAAACATATTTTCTTGTACTTTGTCTTTTCATTGGCTTTAATTTCTTTTAGTTCATATGCCCAAATAGCTACATCTGGAGAAGTAGATGATTTTAGTAATTATCATACCATTCATCTTTCAAAAGGTTGGAATGTAATTGGCTATCCACTTGATGTAGAAATCCCTTTAGATACGATAAAAAATGCATGCAAACTAGAGCCTTACAATGGTTATGAAGTGCATGAATATACAGGAGATCAGAAAAATCCTTGGACATATCCAACAAAATTTCAACCAGGCAAAGGTTACTATATAAATTCCAAGGAAGATTGTTCTGTTGCATTGTTGGGCGAAGCTTTGAAGTTGGAAAAATTAAATCTGAAGTCCGGCTGGAATCTTATAACATCGCCAAAATTAGTTGCATTTAATAATATACTAGGTACTTGTAAAGGGAAGCTGGATGACGAGGAACATGTGCTTGGATTAAACGAAGAAACTGGTAAGATGGATTTAAGAACTAATACATTGGAACCAGGCAGTGCCTATTGGATATTTTCAAAAGCGAATTGCGAGCTTACTTTTTCAGATAGACAAATACCCTTAAGTAAAGGAGAAATTAAAGAATCAAGCTTCAAAAGTAATGCCTTGAAAACAGAGAAGAAATACAATATTTATTTACCATCCAGTTATTCTACCAGCTCCCAAAGATATCCAGTATTGTATCTAATGCATGGAGCAGGCTTGCTTGACAGCTATAAGTCATGGATAAAAGATGGACATATTGATGAAATTATAGAAAATCTTAGACAAGAATCTCGAATTGAGGAAATGATTCTTGTAATGCCTAGTGTTGATCGTAGCGGGTTAGAAAATGGATGTAGTGGCCCAGGCGAAATAGCACCCCAATCATGTGGAAATTATGAAGATTACATAGTGCAGGATTTAATCCCATTCATAGATTCTACATATAGAACTATAAGTGATAAATCTGCTAGAGGTATTATAGGTTTTTCAAGTACAGCTCATGGTGCTTATTGGATAGCTTTTAGAAATCCTGAATTATTTAGTTTTGTTGCTGGATATAGTGGCTATTATCAGAATATGTATTCTATCATTCTAAACTACAAAAACCTAGTACCAGGTGTAGCTGGAATAAATATTGGCCCTGGCCTTGTGAAAAGGATTTTTAATGAAGTCAAAATACCTCCAAAGGAAAAAATAAGTCATATGAAACTATATTTAGAAGTATCGAAATACGATCCATTATCAGAACGACAAACGAAAAAATTTCATAAAAGACTTGAAAAGGCAGGAATTAAACATACATATGTTATAACACCTTCTGGATTTCAATTTCAGAATATTCACTATTGGCCATTCATTGTCAAGAATGCGAATAAGGCTGTATTGGCTTTCAATGATAATTTAGTTCAGCAAAATTTTCTTGTAAAAGCTGGTTGAATTGGAAGAGAACTTTGAACTAACTCTTAGTCCTATAGGGGGTGAACAAGAACAGCTATTCTACTGTTATATTGAGATGGGTGCAAACCACTCGTCCTTCTATCAACACCAACCAACGGCAGTGGATAATAGAATGGCTTACCTGTCCTGGAGTCAATCCCAATATCTAAAGCTCTGCGTGTAGGCACATTTAAAACATCCTCAGCTACTAATTGAAGCTCATAGCCAGCTATTCTCGCTGGCATAGATTTTATACTTTGGATTAATATCGAATTTCTTTTGCTTGCATTGCCATTCAGATATAGACTAAATTTTCCAGTTTCAGGAGCATTTACTAGAGAAGGCAAATTTGTTAGATATCTCTCTAAAGTACCTAGTACATCTGTCTCGTAGTCGGGATGCAGAACAAAACTAGCAAATTCAGAATACCCTACTAATGGTGTGCAAGAGCTTGCACCGGCACTAGTGATTAATGGTTTTGGGTCTTCAGAATGAGTTATACCTATTTGTCCCTGCCAAATTTCAATTATTTCACTAGATTGCACATCAACAAAATCCAATTCTAAAACTCGAAATTGTTTTGGTCTTTGGTCGCCTAGGGTTTCGATTGCCATAAATTATTTACGATATCTGAAGCATTTAAACATTACCAAATAGTTACTACTTTTATATAGTGAAATATAGAAATCCTTAAATACTCCTACTTCTTACTACTAAGTGGTAAAGAGGAGGAGAAAATATGAAAATAAGAGACATCATACAAGGGTTCAGATACACGCCTAGAAGATTCTCAGGATTATTGAAAGGGATAGGTTATGGAAGCAAGCTGGGAAGTATAGCTGCTTTTGTCTCAGACGTTGGTAAAAAGGACTTAGGTTATAATTTTCCAAACATACCAGGAGACTACTTAGTTCCTGCAGCTGCTTTATACACAGCAGGCCAAACCGCTACAATTGTTAATGAATTTAGAAATGATGCAGAATGGTTTAAGGAAATGCCGCTTCGTTCTAGATTGCCTAGATACATCCAGAGAACTGTGAGTTTCATGACGCCGCCTATAGCACTTGGTAGCTTGGCTGCGACTCATGGTGAAGTTGGATCTGTTTTGTATGCTACAGCTATTGCATATTCTCTTTCAGAATGGCTGGGCAGAAAATGGGCTGAAAGCACTGAAGAAAGATATCTTAGAAGGCATCCCAAGGTTGCTGGGAAGCTGGCTGAATTAGAAAAAACTTTGAATGAATTGAAGTGATTCAAATGAAGCAAAAAGTTAGCATATCATTGGACGAGAAAACTTTAAAGGAAATTGATAGAAAGCTGGTTAGTGCTACTTTTAGGAATAGATCTCACTTTGTAGAATATGCTGTTAAAAGGTTATTGGGTGAGGAAAGATGAGAGAAACAACCGCTTTTAACGATAATGGACTAAACGTAGGCAACTTAAGAGTCCTAGCACGAGAATTATATACTCCTGATAGTTTTGCAGCATACGGCGGAGGTTCTAGGTTCAACGGCTATCACAGGTCAGATTCGGATGTAGATTTGACTATAGTAACTCAAAGAACTTTGGATTTAAGATATGTCAAAACAGCAGACATTCCGGTACCAGTTAATGTAGGCTATATAACTAGAGAAGCACTTGAAAATTTTTCAATCAGGCGACGTACAGGATTGCCTTTCAGGGTTCAACCTCTAGGTGAGGATGATTATGTCTCTAGTTTAGCTTTCGGTACAAAAGAAGAGCTTGCACACAGAACAGTCTCAACGTATCATGACAGAGTTGGGAATGGCATTGTCCCTGTTTTACTTCCTATAGCATCGCTTATGACACATCAGAATATTTTTGAATACTGGCTTATACCAAAATGGATTAGGGCAATGAAATCCACAGCCACTGCTGATATTCTTACTGGAGAGTATACGCCTGTTTTCGATAAATTAGCAGAGCAAGGATTTTTTACCAAAGATGATGCAGGCAATTATTTGATAAATCCTCAGGGAGTTCCGAATAGTGTTGAGTTACACGAGAGTTTACCTCGGTTATTGATACATGGTTTTAGATTGATACGACCAAACCTTCTAAATGGTGGAATACAGATGGACAGAAGCACTTTGAAGCTTTTACCTCTGGTAAGAGACACAGTTACAATTTTACCTTCTCTAGCTGAAAAGAAAAGGATGCTCAAACAAGCTGCCAACGATTTCATTGGGATTCCAGAATATTTCGTGTAAAAATATGAACATAGATGTGAAAATATGAGAGTGTTAAACGCAATATCAGAAGCAGTAAAAAGCAAAAGAATATGGGCATGGGAATTAGGTAGTTTTGTTTTGCATGTTGCGCCAGCTTTAGTCCGTTTTGCCACAAAAAATCCAGTCATTCCTATTTTGAATGAACCTGGCTATTCAATCGCAGGTAGCCCTCCAAATTTGGTAGAGCATCTTATAACAAACCCATTCTTCCCTGGTGGAGCAGGAGCAGTAGTTGGCGAAACTTTAGTTAGCAATTATACTGGTAGAAAACTTGCAGGTAAATCAAAATATCTGGCTAGACTTGGAGGTGCATTACTGCAATACGGCGTTTGGACTGGTATACAATACCTCGGATATTTACAAGACAAAATCGGTCCTCATGGCGAAAATATTTTCGACCCTCCAGAAAAAATACCATACACTTTGGGATTGACTGTACTTTCTGTATTTACTCCTGATGTGGTAGATTATGCCAATAAAGGCATACAATCACTTTACAGAAGAGTCAGAGCAAAGAACTTTAAAATATAGCTGACAATTAAATAACAGTATGAACGCTGACGATATCAAAGTCTGCATCCTAAGAGTAGCTGGAACAAACAGAGACGGCGATGTAAAGAATGTTTTAGAGCATTTAGGTATCAGAGCTGATGTATGCCATTTAAACAGAGTTGCTAGAGAAGAAAATCTTTTAGATTATCACATAGTTGTTCTGCCAGGAGGATTTTCCTACGGAGATTACATAAGATCTGGTGCAATCTTTGGCAAAGAACTTAAAACAAAAATTGGAGACCAAATGGAAAAATTCGTTAATGAAGGAAGGGCGTTGCTGGGTATTTGCAACGGTTTTCAAATTCTAGTCGAATCAGGATTCTTGCCAGCGCTAAATGGCATCTCAGAATATCCAGAAGCTGTTTTGGCGAATAATGCATCAGCTAGATTCGAATGCAGATGGATAGCTATGAAAAGTCAGGATTCCAACTGCAGATTGACAGCATCAATACCTAAAGATAAAATCATCAGAGCGCCGATAGCGCATGGCGAAGGAAGATTTCTTGTTTCTGAGAATTATCTAGAAAAATTGAAGGATAATAAACAAATCGTCTTCAGATATTACAAAACAGATGGCGAATTGGCCAAAAATGAATATCCGTACAACCCAAATGGAGCTGTGGATGACATAGCTGGCATTTGCAATCCTGAGGGTAATGTTTTGGCATTCATGCCACACCCAGAAGATTCTTTTTTCAAATATCAATATCCTGACTGGACAGCTAATGGGAATTCAGGAGAATATGGGGATGGTTTTTATGTTTTTAACTCGCTGATAGAGTACGTGAAAGGTAGATTTTAGGGCTAATTGATGTCTTATTGAATAGATGGTATTTATTGTTTATTTCCCTCAAATTTTGAGGGTTTTAGATAGGAAAGGCTTAAATATACTAACCACCACAATAATTAGAATGCCTTACGGAAACAAACGAGATGCTATACAAATTGGTTATTTAATTCTCAGCCTCCTAAAGGATCATCCTGTTGGTCAGATTAGTATGGATGGTTTGTCTGCAAGACAAATTTCAGAGCCACTAGAATTAAATTTTGTCCGCGTACGTAGTCGCTTAGAATATATGAGACAAGTTGGACTTGTGGAAAGTGTAGTTGTGGATGGATATCACAGAAGAGTGTGGCATTACGAAATTACTCCTAAAGGACGTGAAGCCCTTAAACATCATGCTGCCTTAATGAGACTATATAATTTAGAAGAATAGTATAGACCAATAAATTTATTGGGAACCAAATTTTTGGTTAACTTAAAGAAGCGTAGTAAAATTTAATTTTCTGTATACTTTTTTTGGGAAAAGTTTTTATATGGCAAAATAAAAGTTAAACTTGGTTGGAAAGGAAAGAGGAATAAGGGCACAAAACTTGAAGTTTCATCAAGAAGCGTTCAAAAAACAGAAGCCCTTTAGGTTATACATTCCCCAACAACCCCTTTCCTTTTTTCCTTCAATTTATAAATTCTACTGTCAAAAGTAGAGATATGGAAAAGGAAATCACATATTCTGACGCTGGCGTTAATAGAAATCTCAGAGCAGAATCTAAAGCACATTTGACTAATTTTGAAAACACACATAGGTTTGCTAACAAGGTAATTAAACTGCCTTACAACACAATATACAAAACTGCTGATGGAAAATATCAAGATCATATAATTGAAGGAATAGGCACGAAAGTTTTGATTGCTCAATTGGCAAACAAGTTCGATACTATAGGAATTGATGCTGTCGCTATGGCAGTTAATGATGTGATTCGTTCTGGCTCTAAACCAATTTCATTGACAGACAATATTGATATACAGAAATCTGATCCAAAAATTATAGATGATTTAATTAAAGGCATTACTCAAGGCGCTGAAGAATCAGAAGTTCCAATCACTTCTGGAGAGATAGCCGATGTAAAGGAACTGATATCCGGTATATCCGAAAACCCCTTCCACATAGTTTGCAGTTGTATAGGTGAATTGGAGGAAAAAGAAATAATGTGGGGAAATGAGCTAGAAGCCGGTGATGCAATTATAGGATTGAGGAGTTCTGGCTTGCATAGTAATGGTATATCATTGGCGAGAAAAATCTTGTTCAAGAGATGGGGAGGTAAATATGATGCTTTTGATATACCTGATGGATTTGATAGGGAAATTGTATACGAAGCATTAGAACCTACTAAAATATATGTTAAACCATTTTTAGATGCTGCCAAAGAATTTGAAGTTAAAGCTGCTGTTCACATAACCGGAGATGCTTACTTAAAATTTGATAAATTAATGAAATTTAATCCTAACATTGGATTTGAATTTAACAGCTTCAACCCCCATCCAATATTCAGCTTAATTCAAAGGACTGCTAGTGACATGCACGCCAAAATAACAGATCAGGAAATGTTGAAGACTTTTAACTTGGGTTGGGGATTTTCTGTCATTGTTTCGAAAAATGAAAAAGATAAAATAATAGATTTGCTTAATAGGAGTGGAATTGAATCAGGAATTATCGGTGTAGTTACAAATTCTAAATCTATAGTTGCAACTTATAATGGTCATAGTATTCTTTTATCAGATTGAAATAAGATTATATCCAATATGCATGAAGCTCTTTTGTTGCTAAAGAAAATACCTAAAGGAAAGGTAACTACATATGGTATTCTTGCAGGGATATGCAAAACTTCGCCGAGAGCTGTAGGAAGGATAATGAAAACTAATCCCTATCCCGAAGATTATCCTTGCTATAAGATTGTTACTAGCAGTGGTAAAGTTGGTAACTATTCTGGTAAAGGTGGCATTAAAAGGAAGGTTTATTTAATAAGGAAAGATGGAGTCCCAGTTATTGCAGGTGTGATAGATAAGAGGAATTTTTATCGGTTTATCAAATAGTTGTTATTTCATCGAACCTAATCATTGCATTCAATAATTCTTTCATCTGTTATGATTTTACCCAATCTTACATCATGCCCTTCAACTGGAATTTTTTCAACGACTTGAAAATCGTATGCCAACCCAACTTTAGTTACATACTTTGCGAGTCCGGATAGAAATTTGTCATAATATCCTAGCCCATAACCAATTCTATATCCCTCCAAATCAAAAACAATTCCAGGGACAACAATAAGCCTTATAGCTTCATTCGAGAAAATCTTCCTCATTTCTGGCACAGGTTCCAAAATGTCAAAAGTTCCCAGCATCATGTCGCCAAGACTCTTTATTTCAGAAAAGACAATTTTATCCTCAACTGTATCCGTTATAGGCACCAAAACGATTTTTCCCATTCTCAATGCTTCCCTTATCATATCCCCCGTTTCAACCTCATTGCTTTTTTTTAATGAGACATAAAATGCAACAATTCTTGCTGACTTGAATTCAGGCAAGGAAAGCAATTTTTCTTTTACCAATTTACTTTTTTCAGTAACTTCATCAGGTGTCAAATTATCTCTCTTTCTTTTAATCTCTCTTCTCAACGAATCTTTAGTAATTTTACTTTTCTTGAAATCTTCTTCTTCGTTTCTCATTTTATCCCGTTCAAGTTTTTGCAGGCAATTATAGTATTTTTTATTAACATTGCCCTAGTCATCAGTCCAACTCCACCTATATTAGGTGTCACGAATGATGCTATGCCCTTCATGCTGTCAACATCAACATCGAAATAAAGCTTGTCGATTTTCAAATATTTTCTAACACCCACACCAACAATCACTGCCCCATTTCTAACCATCTCACCAGTTAATCTGAAAGAATTATCCTTATGCATCTCCGGTGGTCTGCCAACTGCACTAATTATGATATCCGCTTCTTTAATTTTTCCCAACAAATTTTTACTTTTTGTGTGGTAGCATGTCGCAGTAGCATCCATATCTTCCAGCATTTTCCTCAAGGGGTTGCTTACCAAAACACTTCTGCCAATTACGGCAACATCCTGTCCTGCAACATCAATTCCGTAGTATTTCAAAAGTTCAACAACACCTCTTGGCGTACATGGCAGTAAATCATCATTGTAAGAATATTCACCTCTCAATAATTTTCCTAAATTGAATGGCGTTAAGCAATCGACATCCTTTTTTGGAGACAATGTGTCAAAAATTTTTTCTGTGTCAATAAAATCAGGGAAAGGCATTTGGACAATTATTCCATTTATATTTCTCCTTTCATTTAATTCTTTGATGGTTCTGATGGCATTAGATTCTCTTTCGTTTGAATTCACTTTAGACAAGTCAACCATTTCAGAATTAATTCCAACTTCTTGGCAATCTTTTTGCTTGAAGAAGACATAAGTATGAGATATAGCATCTTCACCGGCAACTACAGCAGCCAAGCCAGGAACGATCCCTTTATCTTTTAAAGAATTGACTTCAGACTTGATCTCATTTTTAATCTTCTCGAATGCAGGTTTTGCATCCATTATCACAGTCATAATTTCAATTGACAATCAATGTTTAAATGCTCTAACGCCTGTGAATACCATAGAAATATCATGTTCGTTGGCAGCATTTATGACTTCTTGGTCTTTTATAGAACCCCCCGGTTGAATGATTGCCGATATGCAGTATTTTGCAGCTAAATCTATGGAATCTCTAAAAGGAAAGAAACCATCCGACGCCAATACAGCATCTCTAGCATTCTCACCGGATTTATCCAAAGCAATTTTAACCGCATTAACTCTGCTAGTTTGGCCAATGCCTATACCAGATGTCTGTTCGTCTTTCGCAATGACTATGGAGTTTGATTTAACATGCTTGACAACCTTCCAAGCAAATTTCATGGATTTCATTATAGATTCATTCGGTTTTGAATTTGTGACAACTTTGAAGTCGTCTGAAATTTTTGTGCCATAATCCTGCACCAATAAACCGCCATCAATTTTAGTAACATAAGTGCTGTCAAGAGTTTTGCTGATTTCATTTATTTTCAAAACTGTTAGATTCTTCTTTGACTTCAGAATTTCCAAAGCCCTTTCTTCATAGTCTGGCGCTATAATTATATCGTAAAACTTTTTTGAAATCTCTCCAGCAAGATCTGCATTTACCATGCCATTCAACCCAACAATCCCTCCAAACGCAGATTCGTTGTCAGACGCAAAAGCCTTCTCGTATGCCTCCAATAAAGTTTTGCCGCATGCCACGCTGCACGGATTAGTATGCTTAATTATAGTCGCAGTTAACCCATCGAATTCCCTGACTATGCGCAATGCCGCATCAGCATCTAAAATGTTATTATAAGATAACTCCTTTCCATTCAACTTAATCACATTTGCAAGCGCAGATTCTGGAGAAAGAAATTCCTTGTACAATGCAGCCTTTTGATGCGGATTTTCCCCATACCTCAATTCTTGAACTTTTTTGAACTTCAGATGCAGTATATCCGGAAAATTTTTATTTGGCTGTTTTTTAAGAAATTCGTGAACAATGCTGTCATATTCTGAAGTATGGTTGAAGGCGGCTACAGCCAGTGAGTATCGGGTTTCTTTATCAATTTCACCTTTTGCTTTTAGCTCTTGGATAATTTTTGGATATTGCGATGGGTTGACAACTACAGTCACATGTTCGTAATTCTTAGCAGCAGATCTTATCAGCGCAGGACCACCTATGTCTATGTTTTCTATTATTTCTTCCAAATCATTAGAGTCTTTTTTAACTACATCCTCGAAAGGATAAAGATTGGCAATAACCATGTCTATAGGCATTATATCCAAATCGCTCAATTCTTTCATCTGCTGTTTATCTGATCTTTCGGCTAGAATGCCGCCGTGAATGGCTGGGTGCAATGTCTTAACCCTGCCGCCAAGCATTTCAGGATATTTTGTTATGTCGGTTACAGCCTTTACTTTCAACCCCGCATCCGATAAAACCTTATAAGTGCCCCCTGTGGCTAATAGATCAATACCAAATCCCTGAAGCTCGCGTGCAAACTCTACTATGTCGTTTTTGTCAGAAACAGAAATCAAAGCACGCTTGATTGTTATCCCACAAATAAGTTGTAAAAATGGTTTTTTAAGCTTTACGATACGATGAGTTTTGCACCTGAAATAATCATTATTTCCATACTTTAGTGCAGATTAGTCTCATTGTATATGTAAAACAGCTGTGTTGCACATGCTTGATGTGCATAATCGCAAAGTGTGTTTACCAGATGTTAATGTTGCCAGTGGTTTTACTGTTGCCAACTGCCCTGGAATTACTAAACCTGAATAGAGTTGTGTGATTTCAGAGTCGGATAAGGCTCGGTTGTAGATACCAATCTCGTCTATAATTCCACTAAACCTCGTCACCCTGCCTGTTGCTATCTGCAAATCAAATGTGCCTGTGTTATGCGCCGCATTTCCCTGTGCTGCTGGTGTCAACTGGACTGCATTCCTGAAAATTCTTCCTGTATTGCCCCCGTCATAGACACCAACCAAAAACTGCCATTCATTCGCAGTTACCACATTATTCGATGACTGCCTATAAGGATTATTACCCCAGTCAAAATATAATGCACCAGGATTAATAATAGCCAAAATGAATTCCTCGTTTGCATCTGTCGTACCCTTCTGTATAATGGTTTGTGTTGTCACCGCATCCGGCTTTATCCAAACCGCAATGCTAAAAGCTGAATCTGGGAGATTAATTGAACTCGACTGTGTTATAGCCACATCATCATCAACGCCATCAAAATCTAAAGCATTATTAAATATGTCTTTCACCCATGCAGGACAATTAGGACAAGATGGTCTTAGAGTTCCTATATTTTTATTTCCAGAATTATCATTTGTAATAGTACCAGAGCCTTCATTAAAACTCCAATAACCAACCAATCCTTGGATGTTTGGAACAACAGCTATAGGAACACTATTGCCATCCAAAGTAGCTTTAATGTTTATTATAACAGAAGTTCCATCATTGCTGATAGTAACAGCATCATTCAAAGAATCAACCACAGAAAATGTTTCAGAAGTCTTTGAAGTAAACACACCATAAATGTAAGAATAGCTGAACCCAAACAAACCAATGGTAATAACGAGCATCAGTAAAGTTCCTATAACCGTTGAGATAGCTTTTGACATTAAATATTTATTCGTATCAGAATATTTTAAGTCTTGTTTTATGCTTTCCTTCTTTTTTAAGAAATGTAACACGTGTTACAAAATGGTATGTCGCACATACGACAAATATTTTTAAAGTTTTATAGTGCTAGATTTTTTGTCCTTATAGTCGATGTCCATTGTTTAGTTTATTCCCATCGAGGTATACACTGCTATTATTTATAGCAAATCTCCCATCAGCTATCCAATGCAAAGTCAATGGCAATATCTCCCAATCCCCAACTTCTTTTAGTTTATTTTGATGATCTTTGGCTATATTGTCTAAGAATTTCTCATTATTCCTCAATTCATCTAATGTAACTCCATCGGACAATTCAACTTTCAACCCCCTAGAAACAATTAATAGAGGTCCAGCATCTAATTTCTCGGTAACAATATGTGTAGAAGAATGCAAAAATTGCTCGCCGGCAAGTATAGCCTTTTTAGCTGGTATATGATGCAAGCCCGCATATTTTCTCTTGCCATTTTCAACAACCGACAAATCACCGGGATGGACATTGACAACAAGGTAATTATCAACAATAGGTTGGGTTATTATACGCGCATATCCGCATAATGCAATTGTATTGATGTTGTATTTTTTAATCATCCAATAAGTCATCCTATCAAGAAATTTTCTTAATTCCCAATTGTTTTTGTCTTTATCTTCAAAGAATTTCTCAAAATCATTTTTCACATAAGGTATATCAAACTCTTTAGCAATTGCTTCGGCATTGCTTTTAGGATTGTCTGTAAATATTAATATAACTTTAAACGGCGTAGTTTCAAACATCTGTTCATAATTTTTCTGATATTCTATTATCTTTCTTGTGTTAGTGCCTGTGCCGGACATGAAACAAGCTACACGCATCGGTTTACCACTAACCTTGGGATCAAACAGCAATTTCATATTTGTCAACTAATTGGTTAAAGTAAAGAAAGAGTTAAATAGCTAATTATATCATTTCAGTCATTGGTGATTTAAAATGCGTGAAAAGCACGAAGCAGAGAATGTGACGAATTACACTAGTAATATGTTAAGTAGTTTAGCTTTTGGTGCTATTGGGAACTATCTTAGCAGCGAGGTTGGAGGAAGAATTTACAGTTATGTTACTGGAAAAGATGAATCATTGCTTTTAGGAGTAGTTGGTGGACTTGTTGGAATAGGAATTGGATTAGTATACGGTCCTAGAATTATCAGAGGATTATATAGAATGGTTAGTAGAAGAGTTCGTTAATTTCAAAGCCTTTTTACCTATATCTCTCCTGTAATGAACATCGTCCCAACTTATTTTGGAAACAGCATCATAGACATTATTAATAGCATCTTTAATTGTATTTCCCAAAGCTGTAACTCCTAAAACTCTGCCACCATTTGTAATAAAATTCCCATTAAATTTTTTAGTGCTTGCATGGAAAACAAAAGCATCATTAAGCTTAGAAACATCTTCTAATCCACTAATCACTTTACCTTTCTCATAATTTCCAGGATATCCATGAGATGCCATGACAACACAAACAGCTGCTCTGCCATCCCATTCTATCATAGGCATTTTTTCTAAATTGCCATTAACACAAGCATCCAAATAGGGAAATAAATCGGATTTCATTCTAGCAACTATCGGTTGGCATTCTGGATCTCCCATTCTTGCATTGAACTCCAAGACATATGGTTTATTGTTGACAATCATCAAGCCTGCATATAAAAATCCTTTGAATACTATTTTTTCCCTTCTTATGCCAGCTACAGTTTTAGCCATTATATCTCTCATGATTTCGTTATGCAATTCATCAGTAATTATAGGGGCAGGAGAATAAGCACCCATTCCACCTGTATTAGAACCTTTATCATCATCAAAAACACGTTTATGGTCTTGGGAACTTGCTAATGGAATTATTGTTTTCCCATCAGTGATTGCTATGAAAGATGCCTCCTCACCAACCAACAAGTCTTCAATAACAATTTTATTTCCAGCATCGCCAAACTCCTTTTTCACCATTATTTTCTCTATGGCATCTAATGCTTCTTCTTCACTATTGCATACTATGACACCCTTGCCAGAAGCCAGACCATCAGTCTTCACAACTACTGCCGATTTATACTTAACATAATCTTTGGCATCTTCTGCATTATCAAATATTTCAAAATTGGCTGTCGGTATATCATATTTTTTCATGAATTCTTTTGCCCAGCATTTGCTTGATTCAAGAATGGTGGCTTCTTTATTGGGGCCAAATATTTTAAGCCCATTCTTTTCGAATTCATTTACTATGCCTTTTGATAGGGGATTTTCTGGACCAATTATAGTAAAGCAATTGTTATTTTTTGAAAATTCTATTAATTTCTCAAACTCATCCGCATTTATAGAAATATTTTCTGAAGTACCGCCATTGCCGGGGGCATAAAAAATTTTATTGACAAGCGGACTTTTTTGCAATTTCCAGCCCAATGCGTGCTCCCTGCCGCCAGAACCGACAATTAGTATATTTTGTTTCATAGTTTTCACAAACTGTGCATAACAATATTAAAACTTATTTCCAAAACTTCTTAGCCATCAATCCCATCTGCTCCTTCATCTTATCAGCAAGCTTCTGCGCTTCTTCTGTAGGATATACTCCAGTCAAGCACCCAGTGCATAAACCATCTATACCTATTGCATCATTCAACCCTTCTATCGTTTGGTAATTAAGATTATCCGCACCCATTATCTCTCTAATTTCTTCAACAGAATTATTCGCAGCTATAAGCTCACTATGGCTTTTCATATCAATTCCATAAAAACAAGGAGAAATTATAGGAGGGCACGTTATCCACACATCAACATTGTTAGCTCCAGCATTCTTAACAAGCTTTACAATTTTTTTAGTAGTAGTGCCTCTAACAACGCTATCATCAATCAAAACTATATTCTTGTCTTTCAAAACAGATTTGACCGGATTTAATTTCGTCTTGACCGCATCTTCCCTTGATTTCTGCTCTGGCATTATGAATGTTCTGCCAATATATCTATTCTTCATCAATCCCTCGGCAACTGGTATATCAGTTAGTTCTGAAATGCCTTCTGCAGCTGGCCTTGATGTATCTGGCACGGGAACAACAACCTGCGCATTGCTATTGAATGCCTTCACTAAATTTTTTCCAAGCTTAATTCTCACATCATATACAGATTTTCCTTCCAAGATTGAATCAGGCCTGCTGAAATACACAAACTCAAACATGCAATGCGCCTTTTTGCTTTCTACAAGTTTTTTGCTAATTCTCTCACTGCCAGAAATTATTTCAACAGAACCGGGCTCTACGTCAGAAATCAAATTGGCGCCAACAGCATCTAAAGCAACACTCTCCGAAGCAATCACATAATTACCTTCCCTTTCGCCTATGCACAAAGGCCTCAGTCCAAATCTGTCTCTTATGCCAACAACATAAGGTTTCTTTTTCAATTTGTCGTAAACAAGCATCACAATACTGTACGCAGCTGGTATGTTTGTCAATATTTCTTTGCTAGCTTCTATGATGTCATTAGTCCTGTCCAATGCTCTTAGAAAAAGTATTCCCAAAGCTTCGGCATCTGTGGAACATTTGAATTGATAGTCTTTTGAAAGTACATTAACAAGTATTTGGTAGTTTGGGATGTTGCCATTAAAGCCAATGGCAATTTTGTATCTGTCAGATTCGAACTCCAATGGCTGTGCATTTTCTATTACACTTGATCCTGCTGTCGAATACCTGAGATGACCAACACCTATACTGCCTTTTAATTGTGTTAATTTTTCTGCATTAAAAATTTGATTGACCAACCCCATTCCAACATGAGTTTTCATAGAATCGCTGAAAGTTGATATACCGGCAGATTCCTGCCCCCTATGCTGCAGTGCTAATAGGCCATATAATATATCATGTGCAGCGTCAGGGGAGGAAGATATGCCAAAAACACCGCAATATTCTTTCATATTCTTAACTAAGCAATAAACTATTTATTAGTTTGACTTATGTAGCTGGAGAATAATAAGGTTCATATTTGAAAAGTGCAGATTGTAGTCTATGAAGTTTCTGAACCATCAACAGGACGCCTTAAACTTTTGCTAAATCTGATATAGCACTTTCTGAACAAAGATTATTTAGAACTACAAAAACATTTAAGACATCAGAATTTGATATTAGTTAGTATGGGGAAGCCCATCATAATAAACATGGCAAAATTTAATTATTCCAAGTTGTTTGCATTCCTTTTCGCGTTTGCTGCGGCGTTTTCAGTATGGGTTTTGCTAGTATTTTCTCAATCCTCCACAATTACAGTCACTTCGCCTAACGGCGGAGAAACATGGGAGATAGGCTCTACGGTTACAATCTCATGGACTTCAACGAATGTCAGTTATATTTATATCGACCTGACAAACAAAGACGGCGGCTACGGTTTTGGAGATTCAATTACGAATCTGGTTAATGTTGAAGGCAATCCAGGAACGACCACTTGGACAGTAGTAAGCTATGCGAATACCGGAACCTACAAGCTTAAAATAGGAACCTGCAGCACAAAGACAAACCGAAACGACTGCGGAGGCGCCTCAGTTGCAGATGTTTATGATTACAGCGACGGAATAATAACTTTGGTTGCTCCAGCTACAACAACTACGATAATCACCACCACGATTACCACAACAACACTACCAACAACTGCTCTGTCCCAATGTAGCGAGGGTCCAATTCCATCAAGTGGCTGCAAATGTCAGGGCATCGACAAGTATTCGGGCTATTGTTGCAATAGTCTGCTAGTAAATAGTCTTGTATGGACAAATGTTCCTTGTACACAAACCTGTAAATCTATGGGAGGAGTCTGTTGTTATGGTGCAGTTAGCGACTGTGTCGGTACATGGAGCGGCCAGTGGGCAACCGAGTGTCAAGGCTATGTTTGTTGCATAGGAACATGCAAGGGAACAGTGTTACCCGCGACTTCATGTCAGCCAGGTTGCCCATCATCACCAACTGAATGGAGTACATGCATAAATAATACTCAGACACGAACCAACTACAAATGTGATGCTAGTACTTATTATCTATGCGACGGTTATTTCGAAACACAACCATGTACATCAATTCCCACACCCCCTCCAACAACTACAGGCTATTGTGGAGACAATGTATGCAGTGGAAACGAGACTTCAGCCACATGTCCGAATGATTGTGTAAGTCCTGTCACAACAACTCCACCATCTTCACCAAATGTTACTATACCCCCTCAACCAATAATCCAGCCAAACCTTACTACACCTAAAGAAAAAACAATTACCCTACCAGTTCCCACGCCTTTACCGTCACCAGTGCAGTCACCTCAATCGTCAGCAGAACCAACAAAACCTCTGCCTGCCGTAGACAGACTAAGGCTAGTCCAGTCTATTCTTACAATAGAATCATTGAAAATTAAATTTGAAACTTTGAAATCCAAATCTCAAAGCCTGTTGAACTACTATGCAGATAAGAATAGTAGACAAGATGTAGCAAAGTGGAGTAATGTTGTAGACTTGTTCAACCAAGCTATCAATACTCTAGACAACATAAAATCATTTATCAGTACAGTAAGAGACACATCAACTGAAGGGGATTTGGATGAAATTGCCAATAGAATAGATAATGTTTTGCTTATAATCGACAAAGTAATAGATGTGATGATAAGTGGCTAATAAAATTAATAGAAAAGCAGATGATAAAAAAATTTTGTATCTATTGATATTGGTAGTCATAGTTTTGGTTGTTGCCGTTGCCTATTTGACTTTAGTTAAACCTGTTGAAGCTCCAGTAGTTACATCCGACAAAAAAGCAACTGAAGTGCAGCAGGATTTAAGCACATCTGTCTCTGATATAAAAGACGATTTGGAGCAGCTGAAGAAAAGTTTGGGGAAATAATTAAATTTTAGTTTTCACATTTTATATTTTTTGCGAATAAATATTTCCTTGAAAAATTCTTCCTGTTCTGTGGTGATCTTTTGACTCTGTTCTAAATGCAGAAGTGGAATTAAATTCGATACAACTTTATCCTTTTTCCAATCTTTAACTATCTCCCTAAATCCCAATTTATCTTTATTCAACTTCTCCATCAACTCGTCTATATTCTTCATCAGTTTATCAATCCTTACAGTTATATCCTCCTCTTCTACAGCTACAGCAGTTTGCAACTTATCCTGCCATAATTGCCTTCTTTCAGTCTTCTTCTTCTCAACAACCATAGCTTTTTTCAAAGCACCCATCAATTCTTCTAATGTAATCTGCCTTTTAGGAATTCTTTTCATTGGATAGCCTAGTTGAATCAGTTTAGGGTCTATGCCCAATTCCTCAAACGGCTTTTGCTCCTTCAGCATTTCATCTATGTCATCCTCCTTCTCTTCGAATATAGACAGATAATCGGCCTTCAATCTTAGTAGTATAGCAGCAACAAAAACTATCTTAGCCGGTATCCTGAAATCAATGTCTTCAGTCGCTTTTATAAATTTCAAAAAACTGTCGCTCAATTTCACCAAGTCAACATTCCACGGGTCTATGTTCTGGACATTAACTATATAGTAAATTATCTCTTCCCAATTCTCCTTCTCTATTATCATCTTCAAAATATTCTGCTCTTCTGTCATTTTGGCGGCATCTCCAATCCAACTATTTTAGTTTCCCCTCTATCCATCGTGCATCCATATACCCTATCACCTGATTTTATCGTCTGATCGTTATGTGTTATCATTATGAACTGCTCTGATTTGGACAAGGATTTTATCAATTCAGCAAGTTTCAATGAATTTTCCTTGTCCAACGCCGCATCAACCTCGTCAAACATGTAGAATGGAGCCGGCTTATACTTCTGTATTGCAAACAAAAACGCCAAAGCAGCTAATGTCTTCTCACCGCCAGACATTGAATCAATATTCAACAATTTCTTCCCAGCGGGATTCGCTTCTATTGCCAATCCAGATTCTATATCAGCAGGATTCTCCAACTCAAGTTTAGCAGTCCCACCGCTCATCTTAGTGTATATTTCATTAAAATTGCTGCCAACCTCCTGCAAACATTTGTTGAAAACCTCCATCCTCCTCTGCTCTATCTGCTCAATCATATCTATAACAGCTTTCTTCTCAAGCAATATTTTCTCGTACTTCTCCTTGTACTGGTCAAATTCATTCTTGAATTTCTCGTATTCGTCTATAGCTTTTAGATTTACAAGACCTATTTCCTCTATTTCTCTCTGTGCCTTCTTAATGAAGTTCTCCAAAGCATACAATTTTTCATCCACATACTCTATCTGGCCGTATTGCTGCAATTCAGTTCTGACATTCTCCAGCTCAGCTTCCAATTTGGCCTTCTCAATTTTGGCAGTATTCAATTCGATCTCAAGATTAATTCTTCTTCCATGATTTTTCTTCCTTCTTTCCCTCAACTCGTCAACTTCCCTTTCTGACGACACTCTAATTTTCTCCAAATCTATAAGCTCTTTAGTAGTTTCAGAAACAGCATACTCCTTCAGCTTCTTTTCCAATTCGAATACATCCTGTCTAAATGATTTGATCTCTTCCTCCAGCTCCTTTCTCCTGTTGATATATGTTTCTATTTCTTTGTTGGTTGCAGTCTCAACGAACTTTGGATGCGTTTTTAAGTAATGCCCGCCAATCATCGCTCCCGAACGCTCTATCAAATCCCCGTCTAAAGTAACCATCCTGGCCTTGCCAATGCCCAAGATTTTTGCAGTCTCCAACTTATCTACAACAAGCGTATTTCCAAAAGCAAACTCTATCGCTGACATATGCTTGCTATCGTACTTGATTAACTTGCTTGCAACATTTACGACACCATGTTTGCCTAAAAGTTCATTATCCCTGAATAATATTGGTCTGATTTTATTCAAAGGCAGAAACGTAGCCCTGCCAATTCTCTCCCTTTTCAAATAGTCAATGCAATAGCTCGCAACATTCTCATCCTCTACAACTATATCGTTCAAGTGCGGGCCTGCGGCAACTTCAATAGCAACTCTATAGTTCTCTGGTACTGAAATTAAGCTGGCTATCGTTCCCAAAACACCGCGTAAGTTCAGCCTTAGTATCGCCTGCACAGCTCTGGGCATCTCGCCGGACAATTCAACCTTTCTTGATTCCAGCGCTTCTAGTTTGTCAATTAAACTGTTTATCCTGTCAACTTCCCTTGCATTGGAATCCAGCCTATCCTTGGCAATAAGTAGCTTGGAGCGCAGTTCAGAAACTTCCTTCTCGATCTTAACCCTTTTAGATATATCTATAAGCTTGCCAGCAACTTCCCTTATGCTGGATTCTCTTTTGTCAAGTTCGGCCTCTATCTGTGCAATCTCTTCGTTAAGTTTCTTATTCAATTCCTCTTTTTTAACCAAATTTTCATCAAGTTTTTTGATCTGTTCCTCATGCGTTGTCAGTTTTTTATGGGCCAATGAACCCTTCAAAACTATCAATTGCTTTTGCAGGTTTTGGAATTTTATCGCAGCATTCCTCTCGTCTTCCAATTTCTTGAAAATGTCGTATCTTTGGCTGATGATTATTTCAGCTTCTTTCAATTTCTGATCTACTGCATCCAAATCCTTCTGCGCCTTCTCTTTTTTATCATTGTATTCGGATATGCCGGATATCTCGTCTATTGTATATCGCCTTTCAATGGGATTCATCTCGATTATCTGGGTGACATCGCCTTGGAGAATTATGTTATGGCCGTCTGGATGGATTCTTGCTGAAGACAGCAATTCCAGGATTTTCTCCCTAGTTGTAGTTTTGCTGTTAATTTTGTATACAGACAACCCGTTTTTGCTGACTTTTCTGGTTACAGCAACCTCTCCGTCTTCAAAAGGAAATGTCTTTTGTGAATTGTCCAAATAAAGCGTTACAGAGGCGTATTCAGCAGCTGTTTTGCCTTCCCCGCCGTTGAAAATCAACTCATATAGCCTATCCGCCCTTAGAGATTTTGCTGAGCTTCTGCCCAATACAAAAGCTATCGCATCTAGGATATTGCTTTTCCCAGAACCATTCGGGCCAGCTACTATGTTAAAGCCTGGTAAAAATGGGATGGATATTTTCTTGTTGAAGCTCTTGAATCCTTGCAATGTTATTTTGGTTATGGATGTTTTCATTTCTTCACCCTAGAATTTCTATTATTATTGTTTACTTGTATGATGCCGTATTCTTTTGCCAACTGTCTTACCGCGTCGTAGAAAACGTCAGTCTTATCCCTATACCTGCCGAAATGTATTAATTTTTCCATATCTTTTAGAACTTGTTCCGTTACTCTAAATGTTATTAGACGCTTTTTCATTTGTATCTACAATGTATGTATATTGTATTTTTAAATATTTAACCTATTGAAAGCCAGGTTTTCCCGTCTAAAGCTCTAATTCTATAAGGAATATTAGAAGTGTCTAAAACGATTTCTCTCGGTTTGCCTAGCCTTTTGTATTGCCTTTCTGATAACCATCTATCTCTATACCCATCTATGCTTTCGTATTTTGTTATTCGTTCATAACGTTCGGCTTCAGGATCAGAACAATCGAAATCAAATATCCCAGTATGACGCATGATAACTATTCTGCTGTCTGTTGGGGCTACATCTTGCTGTTCAAGAATTAGTTCAACTTCTTTTCTAACTCTTGGTGATAAGTTTCTAGTATAAGGCATATTACATAATTATTTTTCTAAAGTAAACAATTTCCTCAATTCTTCTGGTATTTCAAACACTTCCAAGTGCAATCCAGCATCGGCATAAGTCCAGCACATAATAGCAGCTTCAAAGGCTTGTATGAACTGCTTTTTGCTGTAGAAATATTTGGCATCCTCGAAATAGGAATTTATCAAACTTAGTATATCTTTGCCTTTAGAATCTATCAATTTCAATTTTTTGAGTATAAGCTCTACTTTATCCATCTCTTTTCTTGCTAAAATTTCAATTTCCATAAGATGTGTACATCCCTAATCTTAAGTGGGCCCAGTGGGATTTGAACCCACGACCAACTGCTTAAGAGGCAGCTGCTCTGCCATCCTGAGCTATGGACCCTTGATACTTTAATTAATTCGATTTCTAATTATGTTAAATCTATTTAACTATTTCTATTAGATGCTTCTTGAAGTGATTAGGAAATTAATTCCCGTTGCTTTTGAATTTAGAGAATACGTAAGTAAGCACAACAGCCAATAATGTCATCAATACCGCTATAACAAGTTTGTACGATAATGTGTCTTCAACAGTCAGTGTAGTGACCCAGGCTCTCCAAAAATCATTCCAACTCAATGCCACAACCAAACCCATTGCCGATACTATAAGTGTTATAAAGTTTTCCCTGAAAGATTCTGTAAACTGTTTGAATTCACGCGTTACCGATATATTTCTGCTTTGTTCTTTCCAATCTCTAATTTTACGCAAGACCATAACATCAACAGGAAAAGTTAATTGGTGTTGAGGATTAATAAGAATTTCTGTTGTGAACTATACAATTGCTTTTAAAAGCGTTCAATATGGGGAAGATGTATATATCCCTAAAATAGAATGGGTTCAGTGTATTGTAAACCTTAGGTATGATTAATGTTTATCTGAAGAGGAATATCTTCAGTAGTATAGTAGCGATAAAAAACATAGTAAGTGATATCTTAATTCCTCTGATTTCTATCACTAGAAAAATGTCTTTCAATAAATCACCAGAAAATAATTCTACAATGTAACCTGCAAATACAGAAAATACTGCACTAATTAAAGTGGACTCGAAAAGTTTTATGATAAAATCTATAATTTCTTGCGGTAAATTCAACAACGATAGTAGAATGACTATAGGCACGAAAAGAGGCAGTATTTTATTAATGCTCATAAAATGCACCTTAGGTGTAATGGGCCCAGTGGGATTTGAACCCACGACCACCCGGTTTCTTCCTATCATCTCGGAATCAAAGCTTTTACCATAAGATAAAAGCCAGCTGCTCTACCATCCTTTGCCGTGATTTTTAAATCACTTGAGCTATGGACCCTTAATACTTTATTTGTAGAAGTAAAATTAACTTTAACTGCTTTAATACTTTCTCATTCTTTGGAAAGTCTTTCTCAACCAATTATAACTTCTAATGGCCGCACTTCTGCCATATCCGCATGCAGCACAATATTTCTTGTCAATCCTATAAGATGTTCTGCCACACCGCCTGCACCGTATGTGTGTTACTTTATTTTTCCTCCCCATCGAAGGGGTTCCTTTAACCACAAAATTACCTACTGATTCACTTTTTGAATTTCAAATATGCAGTTGTATAGGTAGCTATACTCCATGCACTCAAAAATATCGATAGAATGTCTAACAAGACTGTTGCTAGTACCAAGTCTCTGTAAATAAAAATAACGGCAAAATAAATCGGGAAAATTACAAGCATCGTTATCACTCCTATTAAAAATGATATGCCAAAAGTCTTCCACCATCTCCCCTTGGTAACTCTCCAACTTTTCTTCAATGAATCGACAATTTTGCTGTTGTCTAGAACTATTGCATAAGGATAGAACAAAAGCCTGATGGACAAAATTATCCCTGGTATAATCAAAAGAATAAACCCTCCAAATACTATCAGGCCATAAAGTATTGTTGCTATGGCAAACTTGAAAAAACTTTTCGACGCTACTTTCGCTGAACTTTCAAGTGAAACTCTCCTTCTTACTGCTGATGAAGTCAAATGAATAGTCCAGAGATGGACAAATATTGAAAATACTACAAGTAGAATTGCGGCAATGATTTCAAATAATGTTGGTGTAACTCCAGCACCATTAAACATTGATGAAGGATACCCATAGTAGTAAAATGTAAAAATTGTTGAAAATATCGTCAGAATTGTAAGTGGCAGGAAAACAATTTTATTTTTGGTAACAATGGTGAAACCAGATTTTACAATGTCGATGATACTAGCTGCCATAATAATCTATTTTTATATCTGAACTGGAGAGGCATACACTATGGTATCTCCCCTTACAAGAAGAGTCCCAAGCTTGAGTTTATTTTCCCCATCTTTCTTCACTTCAGCCTCGTCGATCCAAAGATTCAAATGGAGGTCTAAGGCTTTTAAAACACCAGTAATCTCTTCGCCATTCTTGAGCTTTATCATTACTTTTCTACCTTTAGCTCTGTCTAGCGCGTCTATAGGCCTGTCTGTCATCAATTCACTTTAGTTAATTATAGTATGTGATATTTAAGTGTTTTTTTAATTCTGCGTATATAAGAATATAAACTCGTTCAAGAAATAATTACTATGGCTGTATGGCATGGAGAAAGAGGACGAAAACCAACTGGTGGAAAGATTGTTTCTATTCGAAAGAAGAGGAAATATGAGTTGGGCTCTTTGCAGGTGTTTACGAAATTAGGCAAGGAAAAAAGAGTTGGTGTTAGAACTAAGGGAGGAGGCAATAAGATTAAGGCAGCCTATGTGGAGTCTGTGAATGTTCTTGATAGAAAAACCAATACCTCAAAGAAAGTTAAAATCTTGCATATCCTGAAAAATCCTGCCAATTTGCATTATGTGAGAAGAGGAATTTTGACTAAAGGTGCTGTTGTGAATACTGAATTAGGAAAGGCTAGAATTACATCTCGCCCATCCCAACATGGTGTAGTTAATGCCATCTTGATTGAAGAGAAATCTTAAAATCTTTTACCCACTTTTCTCAAGCCAGGTCTCATATTCAATAGCCATTTCCAATAAATTTTATTGCAAGATTCACAATATTTTCTATGGCCAAAATCCAACTTCCTATGAGGACAAAATTCTTTTAAATCCACAACCTTAGTCGCCTTGCCAGTTATTCTCGTCGTCTTGTTGTATGCTTTCAAATATGATTTGTAGGAATCAATTTCCATAAAATACTTTTATTATTATATAATTATATGTTTTTTTTTTG
>JACQIA010000071.1 GCA_016198705.1 Candidatus Aenigmatarchaeota archaeon | reverse complement strand
AGTCTGCACAGATGCCTGGCAGTTAGCTGTCTTTGTAGTTAAAGCATCTCTGACAGAGATAGTGGCTGAGTAGGTTCCTGCCAAAGGGAAGGATTTGGAGCATTCCAAGGAAGAACCTGCGCAGGATCCTGACCAGGCAAAAGAGTATCCTCCCACTCCTCCTGTCACAGCTGATCTGAAGGTGATTGTTGTGTTTGGCAAGCTTGGATTGGGAGAAGCTGAGCAGGACACATTTAAGTTTGAGGGTAGAATAGAAGGAGAAGGAATAATTGAAGATGTTGGTGCGGGAGTGGATGTATATGTGGGGGTGGGAGTTACTGAAGAGCTAGGAGTGGGAGTGGGAGTGATAGTTGAGGAAGGAGTGGGTGTTACTGTAAAAGTAGGAGTAGGTGTAGATGTAGGAGTTGGCGTAGATGTAGGAGTGGGAGTTGGCGGAGGAAGAATCCTTGTGTACGGTGACTCAAATGCTCCGATGTCTGGAGCATTTCCATTAAACGTGTTATTAAGTCCTGCAATAAAAAACCCTGAGTCAATTGCAAGAGAACTAGAAGAGAGGCTAAAAATATTTGCTATTTGCTGCCGTGCGTAAATAATAGCGTTATAAGTATTGGGGAAATAATTAGGATCGTTCAATGGATCTAGAACATCAGGAGTGCCATTACTATTATTATCTACATCCAACAACCCGATACCCGCATTAGAGAATAGAGAGAACCGAGGATTATCAGAAATATTATGAGGACTAAATGTTTGGTTAAAATTACCGTCTCCGACAAAATTATAATCATTCATGCCAGTGGCGGTGGTATTATAATCTACATCAACAAATCTTCCACTCGAAGTATTATTTTTATAAGAGATGTTATTTTTAAATTCGGCAACCTCCTGACCAAAATTAAAGGTGCTTACAGTAATGCCTTTCTCTCTGTTTTTATAAGCGATGTTATGATAAACTTTCGCGCCGTAGTTGCCGCTATCAATATTGATTTGAAGTCCCTGATTGTTTAAAAAAGAAACGTTGTACCGTACCGTGTCTGGTCTAGACGCAACCGCTCCATGCGGATGTGTTTTAATACCGGGGCCTCCGCCACCCACAGTGTAGAATGGATCGTTGAGATAGGAAATATTGTACTGATATGTATTACCTGTTGATCTATCATTTTGGATTCCGGCGTCATCGACGTGATGAGTTACATTATATTCAACCAATGCGTTTTCCGTTCCGCTTGATACAGCAATCCCCTGGGCGTTATTTTGATTATCACCCTCATTAGTCATATTAATATGATGAATATGATTATATCTAAAGATAGGATTCGTGGGTGCGCCATATTCACCTGAAACCGAAGAACGTATACCTGTCGATACATTATGAATATTACAGAATTCAACTACAGCATCTTCTGCGGGGCCTAAAACCATTATGCCGCGGACAGCGAGACTATCCGGAAGCAAACCAACAAAGTCGTCTCGAAATATATGGCAGTTGCGAATTATCGTATTCTTTGTCCAGAAAACTCCGATATGAACCGCCTTTCCTGATTTGGCAGCATTCTTACACGTGAAACCGTCTATTGTTACATAATCTCCCTTGCTACCGTTAGCGCCACCAATATAAATACAGTGGCCCCTTGGATTAGTGCCATCTGGATTTCGCCCGTTTATTACAGGCACTTCATTAGAAAAGTTCTGAAATGTAATACGGGCATTTGGGGTTCCGTTGCGCGTTATAGTGACTGCTTCATAATATGTACCGCCCCTCACATAAACAGTATCTCCCGCTAAAACATTACTAGCCGCATCTTGAAACGTATTGTATGCTTCGTCCCCAGAGCCGTTAACACATCCTGCCCCCCTTGGCAAACTCGGATTATAATACTTGCCGTTTGTATTCAAGCAATCTCCGGCAAGCTGATTATCAACATAGATAGTCCTCGCTAATAAAATAGCTGGCGCAGATAAAAGAAAAAGCGCCATAAAACAGAGGAGAAAATAATAATTGAGGGGTTTTTTCATCCTGCTGTTTTAAACTTTTTCCCAGCCAGAATCTTCTTCAGATTCTTCTTGAGATTTATTTTCAGAAACATCGGCATTAATTTCTTGGCTCTTATTTTCTTCTTTAAGATATACTTCTCTTGGCTTAGCCCCTTCTGCTGGACCTATTATTCCCTTATCTTCTAAAATATCGAGAAGTCTTGCGGCCCTGGCGTACCCCACCCTCAATCTTCTCTGGAGCAAAGAAGCTGAAGCTTTTTTAGCTTCAATAATAACCCTTTTTGCCTCTTCAAAAAGAGAATCATCTTCATCAAAGGAGCCGTTTATTGTCCCACTTGCCTCTCCTGAAGTAGCTGCAAGATTTCTTGCCAGCTCGTCTTCCATTTCAATTTGGTCTTCGGGCTTTTGATTATGTTCTTTAATATAATTAATCACCTTCCTTACCTCTTTTTCTGAAACATAACCCCCCTGAATTCTTCTTGGCTTCCCTGTTTCAGCTGACATATAAAGCATGTCTCCTGCGCCCAAAAGCCTTTCAGCGCCCGACATATCAATAATTGTTCGCGAATCAACCTGAGACGCAACCTGGAAGGTAACCCTAGAGGTGATATTAGCCTTAATTAATCCGGTTATAACTTCCACAGAGGGCCTTTGAGTCGCCACCACCAAATGTATGCCTACCGCCCTCGACATCTGGGCCAATCTTACAATTTCGCCTTCGATGTCTCTTCCTCTCGCTGCCATTAAATCCGCTAGCTCATCAATAATAACCACAATAAAAGGCAGGGGCTCTTCTCCTTCTTTTAAAGATCTCTCATTAAAAGTGGCTATATCCCTGGCTCTTGCCTCAGACATTACATCAAATCTTCTTTCCATTTCACCGATAAGCCATTTTAAGGCATTAACAGTTTGAGATGCGTTATAAATCACCGGGCACAATAAATGAGGAAGTCCAGAATAAACAGGAAACTCAACTCTTTTGGGATCCACTAGAATAAATCTTAAGGTTTCAGGACCAGCTGACTTAAACGCAGTATTGGGTTGGTATAAAAGGCTAAGAATTAAAGAGTTCAAAAATATAGTTTTACCAGTTCCTGTGCTCCCTGCGACTAAAAGATGAGGCATTTTTGCCAAATCAGAATAAATAGATGCTCCTGAAACGTCTCTTCCCAAAGCAAGCAACAAAGAAGCTTGCGACTTCTGAAAATTATCGTCGGCAATTAAATTTTTTAACCTAACCTGCGCCCTAACCTTATTAGGCACTTCAATGCCAACTAAAGATCTTCCCGGAATAGGCGCCTCTATGCGAAGTGGATGGCTAGCTAAGGCCAGGGAAAGATCATTTACAAGAGTTGTTATCTTGGAAAGCTTTACCCCTTCAGCCGGTTTAAAACTATACTGAGTGACTGTCGGACCGATATTAACCTCCGACATCTGAACTTCTACCCCGAAATTCTGCAATGTCTTTTTAATAATGGCTGAGTTTACTTTAATATCTCCGCTTGTCGGCAACCCTTTGTCAGATTCTAATAAATCTATAGGAGGCGAATTATAAGAGAATATTTGGGTTTTAGAGGAAATTTTTGTTTCCGTTTTTTGGGAAGGCAAAGGCTTATCAATCGTTTTTAGTTCTTGCAGGGTCGGGCTTGGAATCTCTTTTAATTTAAACCTGGGAGCAAATATTTTTTTGATAAAAGATGGTTTAGAATCAATCTTTTTCTGCTCGCTAATCTGTTCTTGATCTTCATCTCTGACAGGACGACTAGGCCTAAGAAAGTACCAAAAAATAACGCCCCCGATTAAGACTAAAGTTAAAAATATAAGCTCGCTTGCCCAAAAGCCAAAATATCGCAAAAGCGGCAGATTTAAGAAATAACCAAGCCACCCTCCCAATTTACCTTGCATATTAAAACCGCCGAAAATTCCGCTGATGCCTATTATTAAAACCAAAATCGCCAAAGAAGCCTGCCAAAAGATGCTTCCCCCTTTCTTTTTTAGACTAATTACGTAATCTGCTTTTAAAAAAATTAAACCCCCAAACAAAAGAATTAGGGGGATTATAAAAATAGTGCTGCCTACCAGCAATTTTGCCAATCGCATAAAGTAAGTTCCAGCAACTCCAGCTTTATTAAAAAAGCTTAAAATAACAAGTATTGAAAGTAATATTAAAAATATCCCCCAAATACGCCGCTTAAGCT
>JACQIA010000069.1 GCA_016198705.1 Candidatus Aenigmatarchaeota archaeon | reverse complement strand
TGTAATGGCCGACGCTGTCATTAGCTATCACGGTCATCGTATTTGTTCCTTCTGCTAAAGTGGAGACATTGTAACTGGTGCTCCAGGTGCCGGAATTATTTGATGCCGTGGCGTTGAAGTTTGCCCCGGAAGCATTGTCAAAGCTGAATAAAACTGATTGGATAGTTAAATCGCTGATAACTGCGCTGAAGGTTTGATTGCTGGAACTGATAGAATAATTGCTGTTGTTGGTAGGAGCAGTGATGGTTACTAATGGTGCGGTGTAATCGACAATAAAAGAAACATATTGGGTCTGGTTGTAATGGCCGACGCTGTCATTAGCTATTACGGTCATCGTATTTACACCTTCAGCTAAAGTGGAGACATTGTAACTGGCGCTCCAAGTACCGGAGTTATTGATTGCCGTGGCATTAAAGTTTGCGCCGGAAGCATTGTCAAAGCTGAATAAAACCGATGGAACATAATTTTCTTCTGAGATGGTTGCGCTGAAAGTCTGGTTGCTGGAACTGATAGAATAGTTGCTGTTGTTGGCGGGAGCAGTGATGGTAACTCTCGGTGCAGTGTAATCTACTATGAACGAAACAGATATAGTTTGGTTATAATTGCCTGCACTGTCGTTAGCTATTACGGTCATCGTGTTTACACCGTCTGCTAAGGTTGAGACGTTATAACTAGTGCTCCAGGTGCCGGAATTATTTATCGCAGTGGCATTGAAGTTTGCTCCCGAAGCATTGTCGAACATAAACAAGACCGATGGAACATAATTTTCTTCTGAAATCGTTGCGCTGAAAGTCTGGTTGCTGGAACTTATAGAATAGTTGCGGTTGTTGGTGGGAGCAGTGATGGCAACTCTCGGTGCAGTATAATCTGTGATAATAACTATCTGTTGCGTGTTATTAATTAAAGCACTGGTATCATTTGCAAATACCGTGACGGTATTAGAACCTTCAGCTAATGTAGAAACATTATAACTGGCAATCCAATATCCTGAATAGTTGACAGCAGAAATATTAAAATCAGTTCCGGAAGCGTTGTTAAACAGAAATAAGACCGTACTAGGACTAAGAGTGTAAACACTGGCATTGAAGGTTTGGTTTCCAGACCTAAGAGTGTAATTACTGTTATTAGAGGGAGCAGTTATGTTAACCAGGGGAGCAGTTCCAGAAATTACCAGGAAGGTGCTAGTTTCTGTCTGATTAACATTTTTATGGGCACTGGTATCGTTGGCAATTATTCTGACAGTATATGTCCCCGAATCAGAAGTAGTAAAAGAAATGTTGTAAAGAGTATTATTTCCCGTTCTGTTAGCGAGAGTTAATTGCTGGATTGAACCATTGGGATAGGTGATATTAGCTAATACCACACCTACTAGGATGTTATCGACCACGGTAGCATTGATATCAATCACGACACCGGAGCTGTAGGTTAAACCAGAAGGACTGACGTTAGTCACATTCGGAACCGGATCATATCTATACCAGTCAAACATGGCTCCTTCTTGCGCGCCATTTAACACTTCCGTATTTTGTTCAATAGGTGATTCACCAATGGTTCTGAATGTTTCGCCGTCCCAACGAATTAAAGAAATATCTTCAAGAATATCCATCGCTGTAATCATAACCTCGTTAGTGGTAGGATGTTTAACGAAACGCATCCCTTCGATGTCATCAGAAGCAAAAGCAACCGTTTTTGGGACTGTGGTTAAAGCAGAAATACTCCAACTATTAGGTTTAGTGAAGTTAAAATAATCTACAGATAAACTGTTATCTTCAATGAAACCGAAGAGCGCGGTTGTTCCGTTAACCCAAGCACAATCAACATTGGGATTATTTGTACCGTGTGATTCTGTAGCTCCGTCTTCAGTAGGAGGACTTGCAAGAATGGTTGTTCCATCCCACATACGAACATTGACATCATTCCCCGTGTCTTGCCAGATCAAGCCGATATAATCAGAAGTTGGTTCTGAACAAAGACGAACGGCATTTAATCCGTTTCCCAAGGCAATAGTTGTTTCTCCACTCCAAGTGGTGCCGGTAACATTATAAGTGCGATAGACTAAATTATTTCCTTCACCATACACCACTAATCCATTACCGCTAGCTTCATCCCAGGCAAAGGCAAAATTAGAATCTGTGCTTGATTTTGTTCCTTCTGATAATAACAGGCCTTTTGATTGGTTAAATTCGGTTCCGTCCCAAGGGATTGCATAGATATCACCTGAATTGTCAGCTTCACTATCATGAATAAGCAGCATTATTTCGTCTGTTCCTGTTCGTGGGAAAAGTGCTGCCCAATTTACGGCACTCGAAGCCATCCCGGTAGTTATATTCTGCTGCGATGAATATCCCGTACCATTCCAGATCACATACTGAATAGTCGTGTCTGCCGTAGAAGAATTTTCGTACACGATTAACACCTCTCCAGAAATATCTTCTACCGCTATATCAAATGCTCGATAGGCAGAATTACGAACATCAGTACTTACTTCTAATAAATTTCCCCAGGAATTATTGGCGGGAGTATAAATCTGAATATTAACATCATTGCTCTTGTCTTCTGTTCCAACAATCACTTCATCTTGTTCATGATTTGCTTTAGTGACCACCCAAGTAATATCATCAGTTCCGCCGGTTCCAATCGATAATGCATTTTGTTCTGCAGAAAAGTTATTTGAAGAGTTCCAGGTCCTGAATCGAGGGATGGCGATATTGAGTTCTCCGTACGCAATCAAACCGTCAGCTTGAGCAGCTGAAATTGCCCCCTGAACATCAAGTCCAGAACTTAGTCCCGAACTGATTTTTAAGTAATTAGGAGAAATAGTTTCCCCATATGCCATTACGCCTGGTTGAATGGCGGAAGTATATTCTTCTCCGGCATATTCTTCCCCTTGCAGATCTTGCACTAAAGTCCAGTTAGAAAGACAAGTGTTTTCCCATTCGCTGCAGAAGTATAAATCTTTACCTTCAACCCGCTTAGTGAAATTTCCAGCAGTAAACGAGGCATTAGTAGTATCGATAACAAAAGTAGTGATAAACTCGTGTTCTCCTTGTTTGGTCCTTCCCAATTCAAACAAAGTGATATCGCCGGATAAATCATCAAACTGCAGTAACTCAATAAGCATATTAGGGTGGAGAGAAGAAGTTTTATCGTTTACTTCGACCAGATAATCTATCTTATTTCCAGAAAGCAGGATTTCTAATGAACCAACTGCTGCCAGCAAGATAATACTAAGTAAGAGCAAGAGGTAAATCCCTTTATATTGCTTATTATGTTGCCTATTTACCTTCATCATTTTTTGTACCAGGCAGTAGATTTGCCGATAGTGAAGTTAGCTACTTTTCCTTGCAGCTGCAATTTAAGGCAGTAACGGTCAGCAGTATGCCAAGCTAAATTTAATTTTAGAGCGATGTCGCGGGTAGAAAGCGGCCTGCCGGCATCTTTAATGAGGTTAAGAATAACCTTATCTATCCCTTTTTTGGTCATTTCTACACCAGAGATATTCTT
>JACQIA010000067.1 GCA_016198705.1 Candidatus Aenigmatarchaeota archaeon | reverse complement strand
ATCATATTCTTACGATGCTTTGGAGCCCTGCATCGATTCAAAAACAATGGAAATTCACCATGTTAAGCATCATCAGGGGTATATTGACAAGCTGAATACGGTTTTAGAAAAATATCCCGATCTGTTGCAAAGAAAACTGGAAGATTTGGCAGGAGATCTTCACAATCTTCCAATGTCAGAGGAAGATAAGAAAATATTAAAAAACAATGGCGGAGGCCACTTAAATCATTCTCTTTTTTGGCAGATTATGGGGCCGAGCAAAGAAATTAACGGAGCCTTGGTTGAGGAAATAAAAAAAGAGTTTGGATCGGTCAAAGAATTTAAAACAATATTCAGTCAAGCCGCTGTTTCTCATTTTGGAAGTGGGTGGGCATGGTTAGTACGAGATGATTCGGGTAAATTAAAGATCTATTCGTTGCCGAACCAGGATTCGCCATTAATGCATCCCCCGCATCTAAATGGCCACACGCCCATTATTTGTCTTGATGTTTGGGAGCATGCTTATTACTTAAAATATCAAAATCGTCGCCAAGAGTACGTTGAGAATTGGTGGAAAGTTTTAAAATTGATAGAATGATAGAATTTGATAGAATGATAAAATGCCGATAAAATTTTTTTTAATATTTTTTCCTGCTATCCTTGCAGGATTTTTGACTTCGGGCAATGTAAACGGGGCAACCATCTATGTTGATAATCAAATGACGGGAATTGGATTTGATGCAGATGGAGATTGTGCAACTTACAATATCACGCCAAGAACCTGCGGAAGCGGAAATAGCTTATCATTTAATACGCTCCAAGAAGCTGCTGACTTTGTGGTGTCTGGCGATATGGTTTATGTGAGAGGAGGGGAGTATAAAGAAACTACTAGAATACGAAAAAACGGAACCGCTACAAATAGAATAACTTTTAAGAATTATCCTGGCGAGAAGCCAGTTATTAATGGAGAGAAAATAAGAACTTGTTTTTGGGTTGGAGGAACCCTTGCAAGTCCTGGCGGAGATTATGTTACTTTAGACGGATTTGAATGTAAAAACATGAAGAATACTGGCTCCGATATTTATGGAGTATTAATTCATGGTCCAAAGGATGTAACAATAAAAAACTTCAGGATTTATAATGATAATTGGACTGGGCATGACTGGACAATGGGAATTAAAATTTCTGGGCCTAGTGACAACATTCTTATAGAAGGTAATACAATATATTATCTAAAAAATGCACTCGAAATGAGGCATTCTACCGGAGATTACCCGGGAAAACCAAACAATATCATAATAAGAGGAAATCATGTACATCATGCTCATATTGATTGCTCTGGATTAAGCGGAACTGAATTGCAAACCTGCTTGAATAATGGTCCAAATCAGGCTCGTTGTTTGGGTGGCGGAGCTAATGGAGTAGGATATGCCTTAGTTGAGAATAATTTAGCACATCACTGCGATGATTTTGGGATTGGTGAGAATGAAAAGTGGGGACAAACTATATTTAAAGACAATATTATTTATGGTGCAGCTTATATTCCTTGGGCAGGAGGGGGAAATGGAATAAAATCAAAACCAATTACAGATTATTCCTTCTGTTTGCCTGATTGCCCATTATATCAAGATGTTGCTGTGGGAAATTATGTTTTTTTAAATAAAGAGGCCCAAGGAATTCATATGATAAAATATCCTGGAATTTATGGATCAAGGGTTTACAATAACTTAGTGGTTTTAAATAAAGAAGGTTTAAGTATTGGCTTAAAAGAAAACACTATTTTAGGAAATGAACACGATGCTTTTGTTAAAAATAATCTTGTAGTTAATAACACAAGTAGAGACTGGACTATAGGTAATTTTTATCAAAATATTGGCAGTATCTCCAATAATTATATTGGAGATTGGTGGTTTAGGGGGATTTCTGAATGGCAGGCAAAGTTTCCAAATACACTAACTGCCCAGAATGGTTCTATTGGATTTAGAAATCTATCTCTTTTAACAACAAATCTTGATAGCGAAGGAACCCCAGGAATATTACAACCCTTAGGTAATCCAGATGCTTTCTTCAATGCGGCAGATGCAATTACTTATGCAAGAAATGCCGTAAATGAAATATTCGGAATAGGAGCAGAAAGTCCTGTTGTTGATGCAGGGGTCATAGTTCCCGGAATCCATTGTTCTACCCCAGGTTCTCACCCAGGACAAAACTGCAGAGAATGGTATGGAAATGCTCCAGACATCGGAGCATTTGAGTCACCGTACACAAGGATTCTGCCTCCGCCAACTCCTACGCCAACATCAACACCTACTCCTACGTTTACAATCACGCCAACTCCTACTTTTACAGTAACACCCACTCCTTCCTCAACTATCACTCCCACTCCCACTCCTAGCTCTTCAGTAACTCCCACCCCCACATATACATCCACT
>JACQIA010000007.1 GCA_016198705.1 Candidatus Aenigmatarchaeota archaeon | reverse complement strand
TCAAACCGTATAAATGTCAAAAACGTTTATTGGCGTAAACGTTTATGATTTCGGCTTGTATAAATCATTGGGCTTAACTAATTTCTAAAGAGGTATATGTATATCTACCTTATAAATATTGTTATAGTGAAAACTATATCGTAGGATATATATACTGTACCATAACAATCAAGAAACAAACACAAGGGGGAGAGGAAAATGGATTTTTTAATACAGGATGCATTACAGACATCGAAAAACAAAGAAAGCTTCAGTCACTTTGAAGTTGGTAAAGCTACAATTAAAGTTGTAGGAGTAGGTGGAGCAGGTACAAATATGACTTCTTGGTTATACAAGAAAGGCATACAAGGAGCAGAAATTTTTGCTTTGAACACAGATAAACAACATCTTGATATTTCTGAAGCCGACAGCAAAATATTAATCGGTAGAGACTTAACAAAAGGTCTTGGTGCTGGAGGTTATCCAAATGTAGGTTCTGAAGCTGCAAAGGAAAATTTACATGATATTAAAGAATCATTAGCTGGTTCAGACATGGTATTTGTTTGCGCTGGTATGGGAGGAGGAACTGGAACCGGAGCTGCCCCAGTAGTAGCTAAACAAGCTAAAGAAACAGGTTCTATTGTTATAGGTACAGTTACAATGCCATTAAACATTGAAAAGGCAAGAATTGACAAAGCTGAATTTGGTTTACAACAATTAAGGCAAGTATGTGATACTGTTATTGTTATTGACAACAATAGATTAGTAACTATTGCAGGAAACTTACCTTTGAAGCAAGCATTTGCAGTAGCAAATGAATTGGTTTCAACAATGATCAAAGGTATTGTAGAGACAATTGCAGTTCCATCTTTAGTAAACCTAGATTACGCTGATGTAAAAGCAATTATGACAAACGGCGGAGTTTCCATCATAGGAATCGGCGAATCAGACACTGACGCAAGAGTAGACGAAGCTGTAAAGAGAGCTCTTAGTAACCCATTATTGGATGTAAGCTATGCTGGAGCATCAGGCGCATTGATCCACATAACAGGTGGAGAAGACTTAACTTTAGATGACGTAAGCAGAGTAGGTGAAGTTGTCTCTGATGCATTAGACCCAGACGCTCAGGTAATTTGGGGAGCAAGAATCTCTGATGATATGAACAACAAACTCAGAGTTATGGTAATTATAACAGGAGTAAGCTCGCCATACATCTTGGGAAAGCAGTCTTTCTCACAATCATCTGAAACTAGCAGAAGACTAGGAAATGAGCTAGGAATCGAGATGGTAAAGGCGCATAAAGGATTTCTCTAACCCCCTTTTATGCCTTTAGGGCTAATGCTCCCCAGCATTAGTCTTTTTTATTTTTTTAATTCTTTTTTATAATTCTACCCAATTGCTAGAATCTTTGACTAACCTATTCGATGATCTCCAAAGATAGGTATCCTTCAAAAGATGACCTACCAAAAATTCAGAAGAGAGATCATCATTAACTCTCTTAAAAGCCTTAATTTCAGAAGGATAAACAAAACCTAAAACAAGAATCTCACCACACTTACCAGACTTCCCAATGTTATCAGCATCAACTATAGCCCTGTCTGCACAAATTTGAATCTTGTAAATTGTCCTCTTTGGTTGTTTAAGAACATCAAATCTTGTAGGTGCAAAAAATTGAGCCAATTCTGGATTGTAAGTAGTAGAGATAAGTGGGGAAACTCCACACATACCAGTATGCATATCAACTAACCTAGAAATATCATGTTCATTTCCTTCTTCTATAGTTCTTTTAACTTCTAAAACTCTTTCAAAGTTGCTCGATTTAAGAGCCCGAGATGAAATCCCTTGCAATTGCATTCCAGCTACATCTCCTCTAAAAACTACAACAATATCTTCAGAATTTCCAATCCTATATCTTTGAGGTAATTTAGAATAATCAAAAGTTAACTGATTATGAGATAGCATAATACGTTAATCTTCCTTCTTCATTTCTTCTCTAACATCTTTAAATTTATCTTTAAGCTTAGAAAAAAATCCTTTGCTTTCCTTAATTCCTTCTTTAACAGCAGTTACATTCTCCTCTTTAACAATAGGAAAAGCACTAGGATTCATAGTAGAATTTCCATATTCATCAAAATAAGTTACAGTATTAAGCACATTTCTATTTTTCTCAGTAGCTTTTTCATCAGAATAGCCAATAGGAACAACGCTGACAATCTTGAAATGATCAGGAGTTCTTACAATTCTAGCAACTTCATCCTCATCAAAAGCGCTAATCCATGTAGCATTAACCCCCAAATCAGTAGCTTTCAATAAAATATTTTGAGTAGCAGCTGAGCAATCTTCAATTCCATAAGTTTCAGCTCTATCATTATAGAATCTCTGTAAATTAGTTAAATCACTGCAAACAACAATAACAGCAGAAGCTTGCCCAACCCAAACTTGATCCCTACAAGCCTTCCCAAGCTCTAACTTCTTAGAGTCATCAGTTACTACAACAAACCTCCAATCCTGCAAATTACCAGCTGAAGGAGCCTTAATAGCAGCTTCTAAGATTTTACTAATAACCCCAAAATCAACAGACTTCTTAGTAAAGGATTTTACAGAAAACCTTTGTTCTATTGCCTTATCAAGTTCCATTTTACAAAGATTTAAATTAGAAAAGGTATATAAAAATTTCCAATGG
>JACQIA010000070.1 GCA_016198705.1 Candidatus Aenigmatarchaeota archaeon | reverse complement strand
GAATATATTTGTTAATTATGGAAATGAAATATCTAACAATTGAAGAAATAGTAAAATGGATTAAGGAAAGAGTTGAATAAAATGGTTAGAGAAGAAGTGATAAAAACAGCAGAACGAATGATAGAAAAGAGAATAGGACTACTTAAAAAACTTGCTGAAGAACATAAATATCTAAAGAAATGAATTATTTTACTTCTTCAATGCTTCTTTGAACTTCTGCTTGAATTCTTTAGTATCTTCAACAATCTTTTCAGTAGCTTTCTCCAAAGCTGTTACTGGCGAACCGCGATCAGTTTTAACGAATATTTTCGGTTGGGATAAATAAGGATGCTCTTTTATTTGAGCTGCCTCGGAAACGCTTTTATCATCCCACAAATACTCTCTTATGGCATTAGTCAGTGTAAAGCTTTCTCCTACAACTTCTACTAACATCGTCTTGTCGTCTTCTTTTAATTTCTTCAATTCCATAAATACCTATTACCTAATTCTCTACTGCTATCAATAAAAACCTATCGGTTACTTGATTGTATATCATAATAGTTGAGCATCGGTATCCTGTATTTCGCTTGGTCATCTGTAGATATTCTTGGGCAAGCGAATGAAACCAGTATATCAACCTTCATTCCTTCCAACTTTTCTGGTGAAAATTCGTCCATAGCAAGCAGATACACTTCCTTTCCTTCCTTTTCCAATCTTGTTTTCAATGCAGAAGGATTGCCAAACATTTGCCCGCGCTTCCAACTAATCAAGAGACCAACTATTTTGGCATCCTTCAACACCTGCCTATTCCATGCGATTATTTTTTCCACCTTATTCTTGACATCATCAATAGAATAGATTTTGCATTTCTCCAGATCCAAATTCAACAATGGCTTTTCAGTATCTAAAGCTAGTCCCAATCCATAGAACTTGCCCGCTGAAACACATAGAAACGCATCTACCTTGCTTTCGAGTGCCTTGCCAGCGCCAGTTCTGCATCCCAACATTTGCCCTTCGTATTTCTCCAAAGGAGATTTTGCCATGAAAACCTTTTTTCCTTTGCTTTCCAAGAATTCTTTAACTTTTTCAGTTGCTGGAATAAATTGCAAAGATGTTACTAGTCCGATTTTCTGGTAATTTTCTAACTTGTGGTATTCCTTTTCTAAAATTGGAACAGGATTGCCATTCAAAAAATAATCGTAATAGATAACAGGTATATCTGCTTTAATCCCAAAATCACCATGAGCTATATGAAGTATCGCATCGCACTTCAGTCTTTTTGCCTCGTCTTCTCTAACGTCACAGGCGCCCCAGCTGCTTTCTAAACACAAATAAGTCTCAAACCCATTTCTCTCCAATTCTTTTGAAATTTCCTGTATCTTTAATTTCAGACCTTCTGGGAATTGTACAAAAACTCTTTTGGCATTTATTGCTCTTAGTTTTTCTATAACTTCTTCCATTGATATCGATATCAATAATTACTGCTGGCGTTTAAAAAGATTCTCTCTTGCCATATTTAGATTGCAGGAAACTCAGCAGAACAAAGACAGCCAGCAATCCACCGATTATTCCAAAAACCACTTCTATAGAAACACCAGGCTGTTCCTCTTCCGCTATGCTAATCAATGAAGATTTAGATACAACCCTATTGCCTGTGGATACGGTAACCGTAAAATCATAATCACCAGGTTCAACATCATCCGGAATTGATGCTGAAAATGTTATTTTTTCTTGAGCTTTTTCACCAACTATAACTGACGAAGGTACGGATATCCACTCAGCAGCCTTGCCACTAATCTTGATGTCGAACTTCGCAGGGCTATTTATAGTATTTTCAATGTCAAACGCCAGTAAAGCATCACCGCCACTCTTGCCTTCAAACTCTCCTTCCAATTCAACTACCGGCTCAAAACCTCTGACATCCTCACCTGAGGATATGCACAAACCTTTGGAGCATCCATCAGGGCAATATTGTGAATAAGCCCAAGTTGTTGAGCAATCGGAATTTCTAAATAACTGCTGTCTAATGCTGCCACTGCATCTGAATTCGGCTAGTGGTTCTACTTTACAACCTTCCGAAACTGATGGTGTTGCAGGTTGTGTGGTTGATGCTACGGCAAAAAATTCTTTTGTCTGTGCTTCTTCCTTGCCGCATGCAAAGATTTTAGTTTCTATAGCGTGAGTGCCTGTACTTCTAACTTGCTGCCTGCATGAATAGCTTTTTGATTCATCTGATTGCAATTTCACAGAAGAAATCTCGCAAACCATTGGTATGCAGGTGCCTTCTCTGCATACAGCCTGCTCTATTGCTATCAAGTTTTCTTTATTCCCTATGTTTCGAGTATATATCGAGGTGATTATATCTCTACCAACCTCTTTTTCCAGAGGGGCTGCGATTGATGCAGTGAACAAACAGCTTGGATCACAGATGTCAATAGTAAACTGTTTTTCCTTTGTTGCTTCTGATGAGGCACATGCTGCCTTTGCCACTATTTTTAGATTAGGTGTCGCTTTTCCAAAAGATGTTGTGTCAATGCTATTTTTGAAATTAATGGTAGCAAAATTATCTGGCTCTATATTCACAATGCTTGAATCTAAAAGTTTTCCATCAATGAATAAATCTGCAAAAACTTGAGCTTCTGTATTGCCCTTTAATGAAATTTTGGTGTCAACATCAACTTTCTCTTTCAGACAGTATGTAGTTTTTTCCACGTCAGTAGCTGCTTTTCTTAAAACTATGCTGTCAATTGTTATACTGCAGGTTTTGGGTTCATCCCTAATCGTAATTTTTGCTTCACCAAACCCACCCACACCTGCATTTTGATGGGCTTGTGTTGAAACAACAAAATTAACTTGATAAGTGTCTTTTGCGGCATCTTTGGGAACTATAATGTCTACAGAAAATAACGCAGATTGACTTGGGAATATTCCAATTCCACCAGGTTTCACAAATGATTCCCAATTAGCTGGCAAGGACGGGCTTATCACAAATGTAGATGCCCCACATGTTTGAGTATCTTCATTCTTTATTGTTAAGGTTAAGAAAAAAGTTGTGTCAGACGGTCCTGTGACTGAAGTAGGAGATACTGTTACAACTGGTCTAGCCCTTTGGCACTCTTGTGCATTGGAACTAACACTAAAGCTTACAAATAATAAAATAGCCAATAAAACAATTATTTTTAGCCTTTTCACAATAGTAGTTTAGGTTTGAAAGAATTAAAATCCTATCTTTACACGAAATAACCAATAATCAATGGTGATGTAGAAATCAATATTAAAAGCAGGATGAAAACAAGCAAGCGCTTCTTCCTATCCTCCCCCCATCCCAAGCCAAATAACGCACCAGACAACATGCCAAAAATATGCGCTGAATATGCGACATTCGAGGGTGTGAAGAGGTTTGACAAATTAACTAGAAGGTAAATAGCCCCTCCTACAACAAAGGGCAGAGGCAGTGCTGTGGGAAATATCACAAATTTGCCTGGGCATACGAATGTCCCCAAACCAACCAATCCTGATATTGCTGCAGACGCACCTATAGCTATTGTCTCAGGAGTATAGCCGAATATTGGCAGCATTACCGAGAGATTGCTTAAAGCTCCTGAAGAAAAGTAGACCAGCAGATACTTCCACCCGCTTACATTGTTCTCTATAGTCCAGCCCAAGAAAAACAATGCTATCATATTGCCTATCAAATGCCCCAAGTTTGCATGCAGGAACATAGAAGTGATTATTACATAATAATTGCCTGAGTTGAAGTTTTTGGGATTGAAGCCGTAATTTTCGATGTAATAGTCAAAATTTGTAAGGCTGTATAAGAAGGCTATGAGATTTAAAATTATCAAGAATAATGTCAGCTTCATTAATTAAGTTATTTTATTATGAAGGAATTAAATTTATATTAATGTTAAACAAGGCAATCTCTTCGATTATTGGCACTTTGCTGATGCTTATAATTACAATTGGCTTGTTTGGGTTCAGCTATTCCTATATTTCTGGTGTGCTTACCACCAAGACTGCTGAGGTGTTTTCTGTTGTTGATGCGTTCAGCGATACTATCACCATCAGCAATGACGGGACTGTGCCGATAACTTCCTTTTCATCTGTTAAAATAGATGGCAATGATGCTGTTTATCGTGTTTCTAAGCAGGATAATTCATTGGTTGGTTATTGGAAGATGGATGAGGGAAGCGGAAGCACTACTGCTGATAGTAGTGGGAATGCAAATACTGGGAATCTTACAAATATGAATACTACTGGAAACTCTACAAGCGGTTGGAACTCAACCGACTGCAAGTTTGGAAACTGCATGCAGTTCGACAACATCGACGACAAGATTAACATAAGCGACAGTCCAAGCCTTAGTCCCACATCAGCAGTTACAATATCGGCATGGGTTAGGGGCAGTGCGTTTCAAAACGCCGGAAGCACAGAGCCGGTTGTAAGCAAGTACAAGGGCGGAACCGCGGACAGGTCGTACGAGCTGAATGTTGATGGGGTATCAGGCAACCAATTCTTTGATTTCTATCTAAGGGCAGGCTCAACCTTAAACCTGAAAAGCGTAACCAAACCGCAAAACGACATATGGTATTTAGTGACAGCCACCTATGACGGCAGCAATATGAACATGTATGTAGACGGCATATTCGAGGCAAACCTAGCAAACACAGGCTCGATAACTGACTCTACTTTGGGTGTATTGATAGGCTGGAACCATGACAATTCCTTTTTTGGAGGGCTTATCGACGAAGTCAGGATATACAACAGGGCATTGTCGGCTGATGAAATAAAGGCAATCTACAACATAGGCTCACAAATAAACCCTGGAGAAATAGCAGCAATTAAGGTTTATAACCAATTGTCGAAAGGCACACACACCTTAAGGATATGCACATCCAGCACATGCAATACAGCTGTTTTGAGGATAAATTAAATCCAGCATAAATTTATTAATTCTATACAACAGATAAGTGTAATGAAAGCTTCCAAGG
>JACQIA010000006.1 GCA_016198705.1 Candidatus Aenigmatarchaeota archaeon | reverse complement strand
GGAATGTCTAAAGGCATTACTAAAAAATCTTCTGTAGAAATAGTTAGAGAGATGAGAAAAGAATGGAGAGAGCGAGTTTAGTTATAGATACAAACATTATACTTGCCTTTCTAAATGAAGAAAAAGGAAGGGATTTGGATTCTATAGAAAAGACGTTCAATCAAATCAGAAATAACATTTGTAGTGGTTTTATAGCTTCTATAACGATCGCAGAAATATTCAAATTTTATTTTGGTCTCAATTTTCCACGAAGAGCAGCAGAAGCATTGGAATTTTTGAAAGAGGCAGGAATCACAATTGTAAGTTTAGATGAGGATTTGTCACAAAAAACAGGAATATTGAAATCCAAATACAAAATGTCCTATGCCGACTGCATAATTCTTGCAACTGCCATAGAAACTAATTCTTCCTTGATTACTTACGATCCTGATTTTTCAAATATAACAGAAATAGAAATCCTGAAGCCCGAGGAATTTTTGAAGAAAAGAAAATAGAAGAAATCAAAGTGGAGGTTTATTGAACAGCTCTGACTTTTGGTCTTTTAGTCGAAATTCTTATTGGAGTTCTAGAAGCAATCCCTCGTCCTAATTCAGCCAGTTCTTTCAATGCTTGTCTATGCTCATCTCTTTGTCTGTCTATACTTGGATCAATTTCCCATGGGTGGTAAACTGCTTGGCCATTTGGCAAGGCTTCAACTACACCAAAAAGATTCATAAAAGGAGCCCCCATTAAATGATAGGGAGCATCCCGCCATTCTTGTCTTGCAGTTTTCGTTGTATGAGCTATTTCCCAGTCATTTCCATAAGGTAGGTTATGTGATACCAATGAGAAAACAGGACCAAAACCTCGAGGGTGTGTGTGTCCGTATCCAGCTTTTCTCTGGTCTGTAGAACCTACTTTAATTTCTTCTAAGATTTCTCTGAATTCATTATCGTATAACTTCTTAGATAAAACATCTACTGATCCATAACTACCTAAGACAACTGGTTGTATCATAGCTATAGTTTTCCCATCTAGTGAACAGGAATATCCTATTCCTACTTCTCTGCCACTGTCAAGGGTTACCCTATGCGCACCTTCAATATAACTATCCAAAGCGCTTGGCGCTATTTTTACAGCCTCATTGCTGGTGTGTATTGTTAAATTCGGGTGAGCTCTCCATTGCGTTTTTAACCCATCTAACCTATTTGCTTGCTCATATTGTCTAACAGTATCAAAAGCGTTTTCTAATCCTTTATATCCAACTAACCTAATCGCCATTTTCATCACTTAGAAACTATAGTCTCATCCTCATTTCATAAGTTAACTCATCAATTTCTAACTCTCTTTTCAGCGCGTCAATTTTGTATTTCAATTCTCTCTGTTCTTTTGTTTCATATTTGAATTCCTTCTCATTCCTTTTTCTAACTTGTTCAAACAATGGCATTTCTTCTGGCCTGAATCCTGCAGTTAATGGTGTATCTGTTTCTATGAATCCAGGACCATTTCCGGGAGTGCCAAGATCATTTAACAAATTTTCATCTATAACAAGATCATCAGCCTTTCCTGTGAAATTTGTTACGTTCACAACAGATGGCTGCTTTCTTTCTAGATTTTTCATACCCATAGGTACTGCTGGCTCAGCGAAGAGTCTCCCGATTAATCTACCAGTTATTTTACCAATCATTTTCAATCACCCGAACTTTTCAGAAAAGTTCGATCAAAACTCTTCTATTGGCGTGTTGAAAAGAAGTGTCATTTTGAATGGCACTTCATTTGTTACACTTTAGTAACTACATGTATCGAAGGGGTATATATAGATTTCCCACTTATCCCCACTTTAAATAGGGTATATAAGCAGCTCAAAATGTACCTGTTTAGCTAAATCCTATATTCTATAGTATATACATACACAAATTTCTCAAATTCTATGAAATACTTCATGATAGAAGTATGTGAAAACTGCAAACCTCTCTTTGAAAAATTGCTAAAGCGTATAGAAGAACTTGAAAGGCGTTTGGCCGCGTATGAGAATGCTCATACGCCTTATTCTCGCAAAATCTTCAAGCCTAGACCAAAACCAATCAATGGCAAAAGAGGAAGACCTTCAGGTCTTCCTGGAAGTACAAGACCAATTCCTAAATCTGACAGGATAGTAGAATCAAAATTCGACAGATGCCCTAACTGTAGAGGAAAGCTAAAGCACATCAACAAGGAAAGCACGATAATTGAGGAAATACCAAAGCCGCAACCTGTTGAGATCGTGGAGTACATAAACAATCATTACGAGTGCAAAAACTGTGGAGAAGTTGTTGCTAAAGACGAGAACTGTCCTGAGCAGGGTAGATTTGGGTACAATGTTCTTGCGCATTGCACACTGATGAAGTTTGAAGACAGATTAACATTCAGAAAACTTCATGAGTCTTTGAAAAGGCACTACAATCTTGAGATAACTCCTGCTTCAATAATGAACATGACTAGAAGCGTATACAGGAAATTAGAGCCTGAGCATGAAGAATTGATAAACACGATACGCTCTTCTCCATGCGTTTATGCTGATGAGACCTCTATTCGCATAAACGGAACAAACTACTGGATATGGATATTCGTTGCAAAGAACGCAGTTCTTTGCGTTATACGCAAGACAAGAGGCAAGAAGGTTGTCAAGGAAATACTTGGAAATTACAAGGGTATTGTAATCTGCGATGGCTGGAAGTCTTATGCGCAATTTGGATATACTATCCAGCGTTGCTGGGCGCATTTGCTGCGCGAAGCGTATAACATTGAAAACAAGAATATTCATGAGCTTTTGCACAATCTGTTTATTGATGCAAAAAGAGGTTCTTTAACAAGAGCCTCTGCAGAAGAAAGGCTCAGAAAAATTATTTCCAAGAAATACGAGGACAAAGAATCTGTGAAGCTACTGAATAAAATCAAAAATGGAATTCATAGCTGGTTCACGTTTCTGACATACAAATTTGTAGAGCCTACAAACAATACAGCAGAGCAAGCTCTGAGAGAGCACGTTGTAATCAGAAAAATAATTGGAGGACTGAGAAGCTTAGAAGGAGCAAAGGTTCATGAAGTTGCAATGAGCTGTCTTGCCACGTGGAAGCTGAAAGGATTGAATTTGTTTGACACACTGGTAAGTTACCTTAGGAGCTAAACAGGTACGAAAAATCCATTATACTATAAATAGGGTGTGAATAATGGCAGAGAAAGTATTTTTAGTTAATAAGTCCTTCGATGCAGATTTTTCAAGATATGGAAACGATACTCCTAGACCAAATAATTTAAGGCGAATTCCAACATCTTATGGAGAGGTTGTAGCATTTGAGATGCATCCACCTAAGCCTCATGGGTTGCCATGTACAGTGGTTCCAGGGTTCTATAGAGGAGATTTACCGTCAACAGAAGATGGTTTACAACAAATGAAGGTAGAAACAATAAGACCAGGAAGAGATCGGGAAGTAATTGCAGAAATCCTCAAAAACCAAGGATATATAGGTCATATTAATTTTTGGTAACTTAATGTTTGGCAAATGATGAAAATAAGATTACTGCATAGAATCATATCCAAACAACTTAACAGCCCACAAAATTTTGTCCTTTCAAGATTCAAAACACTTAAATACGTTGCTCGAACTACTATAATCGTGGTAATATGCAACAGTACATAAAAGAAGACATGATAATCAACGATATCGTAACGAAGTATCCTGATGTAGTCGAATTACTGCAAAGTTATGGTTTACACTGCTTTGGTTGCCATGTAAATTTGTATGAAAGCATAGGAATGGGTGCCAGAGGACATGGTATACCTGATGAAACTATAAAAACAATGATCGACGAGGCAAATGAATATTTGAACAAGAAGGAAAATGGATCAGTTTCTGAAAATATCCAAGAAAATTCTTCATCTGCTGTGCCAGAAAGCACAGACATGATAAAACTTACAGAGAAAGCAGCTCAGAAAGTCACTGAAATAATGAAGGAGCAAAAGAAAGAGGATTATGGACTGAGAATTGCAGTTCTAAGGGGCGGCTGCGCAGGTTTTGTTTATAATATGGATTTTGAGAAAGAGCCAATTGAAGGCGATATGGTAATAGAAGAGCATGGCGTTAAGTTATTTGTTGATCCTAAGACTGCCGAGCATATAAGAGGCACAGAAGTAGATTATTTGGAAACACTGCAGCAATCTGGTTTTAAGATAAACAACCCAAATGCAAAATCAAGTTGCGGCTGTGGAAAAAGTCATTCTTAGGTCTGCTTAGGCAACTTTTCCTAAAATTAAAGTACGTCTTTTTTCTTTGAAGTAGGTTCTGACTATGCGTGGCTTTCGATACATGTAAGTTCCGTCCTCTAACAGTATATCTTTATAGTATCCGTGCCTTCTTACGTCCCTTTCCAAATTTCTTAGGTTTTTATTACTGCCAACAACTTGGCCATCATAAACCGCCACATGCATGTCAGGATATAACATACATAATTCTGAATAGTTATCAGCAACGTATTCTCCATCTCTTACAAAAGAATCGAATACTTCTTTCTTTGTTGGTAATTTG
>JACQIA010000074.1 GCA_016198705.1 Candidatus Aenigmatarchaeota archaeon | reverse complement strand
GGCGCAGTATCAACATTCGGCTCATTGAATGCAACTTACATTAATGCAACAGAGATAAGAGTTGGCTCAAATATAGTTCAAGTAGAAAAAGATTCATTGAAGCTAAGCAACTATTCTGCTGAGTATGCCTCAACTGGCTTCAAAAGAGCAAACATAACAGATTTCTTTGGGGACAGCGGCTTTAACGCTTCTGTCTTGAGGATAAGCAATTACTCCAATTTATTTGCTCCTGCATGGAACTTTGCAAATAATGAAACTTATGTTTTGGACAATGCAACCATAATAAGGACTGGAAATCTAAGCCTGATATTTTTGGAGAGAAACTCAAGCCTGTGGAACAGGACAAATGCAAACACTTATCTAAGGTTTATAAGTGATAATGTAGGAATAGGCACGACAACTCCATCAGACAAACTTCATGTTGTTGGGGTAGCGAGAATTGTAGTCAATGACACAAACAATATCTCCACAACTAATGTTTTGACATTGGAGCATTTCACGCAAACACCCTTGAACTCAACTGGCGGAATTGGAGTTGGAATTTTGCTAATGGCTATTGACAACGGAAGCAATGTAGATGATGTAGCATTGATTAATGCTACTTTAGTTAATGCATTGAACGGCTCAGAGGCTTCCTCACTTGGGTTTTACACAAGAACAAGTGGAGGAACTTTAGCCCCAAGGTTGTTTATTAATGGAAGCAATGTTGGAATCAACACAACATCTCCAAACCAGGCTTTGACTGTTGTAGGCAACGCAAACATAACAGGCTTTGTAAATATAACCGGGGATTTAGATGTCAGGGGCTCTTCAATAACTTTAGGAGACGCTTCAACAGACACTTTGAATGTCAATGCTTACATTGGAACTCATTTTATTCCAATTGATAACGTAAGAGATTTAGGAAGCGCTGCAAACAGGTGGAGGACTGCTTATGTTGATGCTTTAAATGCGAACAACCTTACAGCAGGAAATGTAACCATTTCCGGCACTACATCAGACACATTTACCATATTCACAAATAACAGCGGCAATGATGCGCAAGACATTTCCTTGGCGTTTGAAAGAGGCACACCAGTAACGAATGCTGTGCTGAAATGGGACTCAACAAACAAAAGGTTTGACATGAATTTCCCGCTGAACATACAATCAGAAAATAATCTTACAGTTGACACAAACACATTGTTTGTTGACGGAAGCGTTAACAGGGTTGGGATTGGAACTACAACACCGGGAACTGCACTGCATGTTATTGGAGCATTGAATGTTTCAAGCGATGCGTATGTTGGTGGAAATGTTGGGATTGGAACAACAAACCCCGGGAGCAAGCTAGATGTTCAAGGAAGTGTAAATGTTAGCGGCAACATTGGCTTATACGATGGCGGTGCTACAAGAAACTTAACCTTTTTATGGAATCCTGCTACAGGTAATGAGCAGGTTGGCATTACATTTGCACGTGATAATTCAGCAAATGTCTTTGCCAGAATCCTTGCTCCATTTTATACAGGTGGTGGCGGGTTGGCATTCTTTACAGGCAACACTGCAGCATCAGCAGAGAGAGTAAGAATTGACAATTCAGGCAACGTCGGCATCGGGACGACGAATCCGGGAGAGCTTTTACATCTTTCATCAGCATCGCCAGAGCAAAGGTTTAATGACACAGACAATCCAAACTGGTGGGATATAGGTGCTGTTGGCGATGACTTCAAAATTGCTTTAAATGACTCAACAAGTGATGTGTTGTATATCGACCAAGATGGGAATGTTGGGATTGGGACGACAAAACCTAGCAAAAGGCTGACAATATTTGGCACAGGCACAGACGGGATATTAATCAACGATACTGACCCAAGATTAGATATCGATAGAAGTTCTACTGCTGGCAACAGCTTAATTAGATTTCTAAACATTAGTGGCTTAAAATACCAGTTTGGCATAGGAGGAAATAATGACGATTTGGTATTCCAGCGAGGAGCAACGGGGACAGACACAGTAGTATTTACATCAGAAGGCAACGTCGGCATAGGAACAACATCTCCATCAGAAAAACTAACTGTAATAGGCAACGCCAACATAAGCGGCTACTTGAATATTTCAGGAGACTTAGTTGTCAACAACAAGTTCAATGTAAGCGCATCAACCGGCAATGTAAATGTTGCTGGAACTTTAGATGCTGCCAGCTTAAAGGTGCTTGGGAATATTGTACAGGTAGAGAAAGATTCTTTCAAGCTAAGCAACTATTCTGCTGAGTATGCTTCTACTGGCTTTAAGCTAAGCAATTACTCCGCTGAATATGCTTCTACTGGATTTAAAAGGATTAATTTAACAGATTTCTTTGG
>JACQIA010000068.1 GCA_016198705.1 Candidatus Aenigmatarchaeota archaeon | reverse complement strand
GTCTATACACAAGATTTTTTCTGCAATTTCTTCAGATGGTTTGAATTTTAAAAAAGAAGGGCTTAGGATAGATTCAGAGACTAATGGGGACAATGGCTGGGCTTCTGTACCAGATGCGATAATCCTGCATGACGGCCGGGTAAGGATATATTATGTGACAGCATCAGGAATGGAGCACGGGATCGGATCAGCCATCTCCTCCGATGGCCTTGATTTCGTAAAAGAGCCAGGAATCAGAGTTTCAAACCTGGTCGATCCAGCATTGGTCAGAATCGGCGATAAATACCTGCTTTTTGCAGCCTCTATAGATGAAAGGTTTGCCAGCGTTCCCAAAGGGATTTATTACCTGGAATCATCTGACGGGCTTGATTTTGGCAAACCAACAGCAGTCTTCCAGGAAGGTAATGTATACGATCCGTCTGTCCTGAAGATAGATGAGAATACCATCCGAGTATTCTATGGGAAAGTCGTGCCTCCGCAATTGCCTGCGGTTGAAAGCCACACAGGAAATATTGTAGTAGAAAGTGAGTGAACAATGAAGCATAAAATTTATTTCATTATTCTCCTTATTGTGGTTATTTTTATTAGTTCCTGTACCCCAAAACCAGCAGGAGAAATTCCCGTGGCAGAAAAAGAAACTCCGTCTGAAACTGAGCAAGACGATTTCGGTTGCTTCTATTCCTGCAAATATTTTCCGGAAGGGTATGCAAAGCAGATGTGCGAGGACTGGAAAGCAGGAAAAGGAGTCTATTGGCCGGATGATTGTGCCATAATGGAGTACGAGCCTTGCATCAAGTTCTGCGAGTCTGAAAAGGAAGCTGGCAAAGATGTTCTTTCAGTACCAAGCATGCCTGCAGAAAGGCAGGATACACCTTCGATGAATGGTTTTTCAGATTTTCCGCAAATGCCGTCATCTCCTGCTGATTTCCTGTTTCACACAAGAAAGCCTTTTTGCGTTGAAAATGATGACTACCGCGCTCAATTAGTTTATGCAAGGCCTTCTGACGCTCCTGACAGGTATGATGAAATTTCACAGAAGCAGAAGCAATGGATTTCAAATGCAAACGGGATAGTCAGCAATGAAGCCAGCAAATTCGGCATTACTGCTGATATAAAAATTGACTGCAGGAATAATGAGATTAATGTTTTGAATGTAGTTTTGCCAAAAACATCATCTCAGTATAATACCAATGACGGCAAAACAACATTGGCTATTGCTGAAAGCCTGAAAGAGTTAGAGTATAAAGACAGCAAAGTAAAATATATGGTTTACTATGACGGCAATGCTGATGGGTGTGAAGGAGGAAAAGCCAAGTGCTCCGGGCAAGCTTCTCCAAAAGTGCCTGATGATAAGTTAAGCGAGGATAACAGGTATAATATTGGGCCTGATTACTCCATATTGTATGATGGAGGCATAAATGAAATTCCTGATAGGTACCATACAGAAATAGACATGCTTGCTCCTATCATCATGCTTCATGAGTATGGCCACACTTTGGGAGCAGTCCAGTCAAGCGCTCCTCATTCAACCAAGGACTCGGAAGATGGGGCAGGCCACTGCAATGATGAGCCTCCGCAAGCGGAAGGGGGAAATGATGTAATGTGCAAATCAGACAAGGAAGGCACAATATTTGGTGATGCCTGCAAAGATTCGGCACTTGAGATTCGCTACGACTGCAATAATGATGATTACTTTAACCCAAAACCTGAAGAAGGAAGCTATCTGGCAACGCACTGGAATCTTGGCTCTCCTTTGAATCGTTTCTTTGAGTTTGGGTAAGAGAGTTAATTAATGTGCAAAGCCCAATTGATAAAGAAAGGTTTATATACTTCTTTTGAGAATTACTAATCTTAAGGGGATGGTTTATGCCTATAGGTAAAAGTATTAATTCTGAACAGAAGCAAGAATTATTGGAAAAGGCTATTACTTCCGCGAAAAAGATATTTACAAATAATGAAAAACTTCTTAGTGCAGTAGTCCAACAAAAACCATTATTGAATTTGTTACCACATTCAATTATTGTTACAAATAAGAGAGTAATAAGATTCACACCTCGAATTTTTAGTGAAACGTTTGAAGATTTCTTATGGAAAGATATTAGGGATGTGCACTTAAATGAGAAACTCTTTGGGTGTGAAATAAAGCTTGAGTTCGAAAACGACACAATTATAGTAGACAAACTTCCGAAAAATCAAGCAAAAGAATTGTATACCATTGCCCAAGAAAGAGAAGAAGAATGGGTTGAGAAGAAACGCCTAAGACGAATGGAGGAAGAACGTGCATCCTCTGGTGCAAGCGAAATAACAATTGGTGCAATGAATGAAAATTCCAGCACTCGGACTAAATTAGCCGAACTCAGAAATCTCTTGGAGGACGGTTTAATAACGCAAGATGAATATCATAAGAAGAAGGATCTATTACTCAAAAAGTTTTAAAGAAAGTTAATTATTTAATAAATTTGATGTTTCTACGTTGGGGATTTGCTCTTAGTATAATTTCATGAGAATAATTGACTTTAGTTTGCATTCCAGAATTGGCAGGATTAAAATTAGATATTGGGAAAAATAGGTGGTTGGGGTTGATTAAGTTAGCCTCTACTAAAAAGTAGAAAAGAATTTAAAATAGTAGCAGTTTAAAGGGTATATGAGTGGATTGGATTCAACAATAGATTATATAGACCAAAAATTACCAGAGTTAAAATTCAGACATTTATTTTTGTTTAGTTCTATTATC
>JACQIA010000066.1 GCA_016198705.1 Candidatus Aenigmatarchaeota archaeon | reverse complement strand
TTCAAGACAACATGAACGCCCAGGGAGAGATTTGAACTCGCTAGAGCTTGCGCTCGCTAGCTTACCAGTCTTACACATACATTTGCGCCATTCCGGATTAGGCGACCTGGGCTTGTGATAAACTTAATTATAAGAGCATATATTTCTATCAGATAGAATGAAAAAAATACCCTCTAAAGATAAAGTTTCTAAAGCAATCAAAGATATTTTATCAACCCATTTGAAACTGGAATCGCAAGAAGATTTAGCAAGGCATGCTGTAAAGCTCCTGAAGAAAGAGGATAAAAACTATACCCTATCCCCCATAAGGGTTAAAAGAATTGCTCTGGATATACCGGAAATAGAAGTGAAGGCAAAGACAAAGAAAACAGTTAAGTTGCAAGATATCAAGAATTGTCCGGTCTGTGAATCCGATATAAGGCCTTTGACTGTGAAAAATCTCCTGAACAAGAATATAGCTATAGGCTATAGATGCACAAGCTGCAGCTATCAGAGTGACTTGGAAGCTTTTATGCCCATGAGATACATCTTCATCTTAAAATCGCATTAAATCGGCAGCCCAAACGCAGAAGATAATCTCTCTATTTTCCTGTACTCGCTTATAAAAGCTACACCTTTTTCTGTGACTGAATAATAAGTTTTATCTCCATATTGCTTTTGTTCCACAAAGCCCTTTTCCATAAGTAAATTCAGATGGGTTTTTAGCAGCTTGTGTGACAAATTTGCCTTGTAAAGGATGTGTGTTGGTTTCGCAGTTCCCCCTTCCCTCTGTATCACCCGCAGTATATCAGCCAGCACTTGCATCTTCGAACGACGTTCACCCACGCCTGTTCACCTGTACCAGCATCCACAACAATGAAACCAGCCCTGCCAAAAGCGAAAGATGTGCTGCGGCGAAGATAATCGGCTTGAAAGGCGTTAAAGCCATAAGGAAATGGTAAGAGCCTATGAAGAGAAATCCCAACATTACCGGGAAGCTGTTCTTGGTTTTTAAAACCAGATAGTTGGTTATTGTGTTGAAGTTTATGTAGGCGAGGATTACGATAGCTATCAGATGGAACAACTGAAATACCAAATTGTCGAATGGGTATAGAAAACCGTTATTCAACGTTTGAACAAATACTGCAATGTTGAGCGGCATGATTCCGAAAAATTTATCAATCTTAATGCTTTTCAGATAAGTCATCGAAAGCAGGATGTAGCCAATCAAGCTTGTGAAGTAATAGGCGTAATTCCCGGCTTTAATCACAAGGGTATAGTTTGGATCGGTTACGTCGAATTGGCATACTGGGAAGCAGTGCTGGAAATTAAAATAGCCGTACACGTTTGCCGCAGACAAAATTATAAATCCCAAAGTTATGAAGCCCATTGCATAAGCAAGAAACTTCTGCTCGCGTTTTCCTGTAAAATTGTAGAGTTTGAATGCGAAATAAGTTAATAGATTCCCAACTACCGCGGCTAGAACATAAGTTAAAGAACTGAACACGTAAAACCAGATGGGTATCAGTACAGCCATATCTCACTCATTTAAAATTTAGCTATTTAACTATTTTAGCTGTAGAACATGGTTCTGTAGCTGGTTTTCACAAAGAAGGTAATATATAGTGTTCAATATAGTTTTACGAGCTAAACTAGCGCGTCTGTCAACCTGTCTTTGGGGAAGCTACTAGCCTCTCTTCCCCTTTTCCTTTTTCTTTAAACTTTCAAAACCAATATGTTGTTCGTCTCGTCTATTTCATCTATAAGATTTTTTGGATCCAGGATTAGTTCTACAGAACTGAAATTTCCCGCTACAGATTGATAAATATAGGTTCTAGTGAAGATAGCGCCTATGGGTATTTCAGGCATGTTGTCCTCTCTTACTACCATATCATCAGCCTTTATCAGCAATGTGGCATTTGTGGAATTAACCAAACCTATGTTCTCGATAGTAATTACAGCGTTGATGTAATAATTTTCCTTGAATAGGCGCTTGTCAAGAATTTTAGTCACAGTGGCATTTGGTGTGATGTACAGGTCTGGTTTAGGCGGTGTTTTGTAAGTGTCCAGCAAAGGCTGCATTTCCTGCTGCGTTAAGGATTTAATCTCCTTTGAAGGTATCTTTAAAATTGGATTCATTATACTGTCCTCGGCGTCATTATGTCCTAACCCCAGCGCATGCCCTATTTCATGCATGGCCAAATTTGCCATGTCTAAATCGCTCAATTCTTTCGACTCAGCTTCGTTCAACAGCTGTATATCGGCTTTGGTCAAAATTTTAAATCTCGTTTGGTTTAGGAATTTAATGTCTGTGTTGCCTGCTGCATCAAGTGATTCTGATTTTAACTTTTTAACCCACTCTACAGTCATGTCTGCGTCATTGGTGCCTTTTAATTCAAATGAAATAACGCCGTTGGTCGCTTCTTTCCAATTGTCCAATGCCAGTTTGAAGTCTAGAGGAAAGGATTCTTTTCCAGCGGCTCTTGCGTCTATATATACAGTAAGTGGCATGTGGTTCCATCTCAGGTCTGAAAATTCTAAAGGCGAGGGTGGTATTGGCGCAGGAATGATTTCGGGCTTAAGCCTCTGCTGTTTTAATTCAGGAGTAGTGGATATTGAAGCAAGCTGTGGCAGCAAGAAAACTGCTATCGAGACTAATAATAGAAATATGACAAGTTTGACAGCCATAACTAATTATTTAAAATTCTATAACTTAATCCTAGATGTATGGAAAGGGGTGAAAGACTAAAGATAACTTTAGTTGGGATAATTCTGATTCTTGCTGGGATAGGCATTTTAATCTTCAATTTCGTTCTATCTAGTCTGGTGTCGTTGGGGATAATTCCTTTAACAGCCATCATGATGATTGTTATAGGTTTTCTTTTCCTGCGCAGGGCATTCAGCCGATATTAGCAAAACCCAAACATCAACATTTATTAATTCTAAGAAAATAATGTTTTTACTAGGAGGTTGATTGATATAGCAAAAAAACCATTCGGAGGATATAGTATAAGTTTCAAGAAAGTTGCTGATGTGCCTATTAGCAAGGTATTTGGAACTGGTGCACTAGCTCCGTCAGAGATGACAAAGAAACTCTGGAGCTTTGTAAAAGGCCATAAATTGTCAAACAAGTAGCATTAGGTGGCAATTTCATCCAGTATTTCAACCCTGCCTTTGACACCAGCCTTAAACCTTTTTTCAGCAATTTCAGAATTGCCTTTCAGCAAACCACGGTAGTGCATTGGAACAGTTATCTCTGCTCTGATTGCATTAGATGCTTCTATAGCCTCTTCAACATCCATGGTATAAGTCCCTCCCATTGGAAGCATGGCTATGTCTAATTTCCCGAGATTCTTCATCTCAGGTATGAAATCTGTATCGCCTGCATGGTAAATTTTCGCGTTGTTTATTTCCAGGACGTAGCCAACCCATTTATTCGCCTTGGGATGAAAATTTAGTCTTTCAGGTTTGACGTTATAGGCTGGAACTGTTCTTATCTTAATTCCATTCAACTCAAATTGTTTGTTTGGTTCTGTGATCAAAAATCTTTCCTTAGGAAGCCTTATACCTTTACAACCATTTACACCTACCAATATAGTGTCTATATCTAAAATTTTTTCTATGTCCTTGGGACTGAAGTGATCGTAATGTGCGTGGGTTATAAAAATTATATCGGCTGGCTCTTTGGGTTTTTCTTTGAAGTCAAACGGGTCTAGATAGTAAATGTTCTTGTCGTTCAATTTATCATGTATCAAGAAACTGGCATGGCCAAACCATGTTATTTCATCTAAAGCTCTGTCAGTATTCATAGATTACATCATCTTTTGGTTAAGCTTAAAATTAATGTCACATATGTGATAGAATGTAACACGTGTTACATTAAACCAGCAGTCAGAACCACAGCTAATTATTTACTTATTCGTTCTCGCTTACACGCGGAGCAAGGATAAATTGCAAACTGCATTTGTCTCCACATTTAAACGATAGTTTCATCGGATAATCTTGGCCGAATTTAATTGCCACAGCATCTGCAATCTTCGCAGCCTTCATCATTTTCTTCAAATAATCCAAGGGATATCTGGATTTGGCATTGCTCTCTGTTTGGATATTAATCAAAGCCTTATTTCCTTTTTCAAGCTCCAACTCAGCCTTGCTGACATCCCCTTCTGCTTTCATCAAAAATCCGTTTGACGAAATTTCAAATACGACAGAATCGGAGATTATCTCTGCGTCATCAACTCCTGATTGCAGAACTTCCGGTTTTACTTCTGCCGATACGGTGAATTCTAATTGGTCTATTGGTGGAACTTCTTCTTGGCTCAAATCCAACAAAGGAACAGTAAACTTTCTTTTGCTGCTGCCTTCGATTAAAATTTCCAACTTCTTTGCATTCAAACCCAAAGAAATTTTATCGCTTCCAGTAGCCCTTTTCAAAACCGACAATAGATTGCTGATGTTCAAGCCAATTGTCTGCTCCTCGTCTAAATCATAATTCTGAAATGCGGCTGAGGATAAATTAAAATTAACAACCGCAACCATAGCTCTGTCTGCTGCAACCAAGCTAATGCCATCCTTAGAAATTTTAAACAGGCCTTCATCTATCAATTCAGCTATCGTTGAAATGGAATTAACCAAAAGTTGCGGCTCTGATAATGTTGCTTTGAACAGTTTAAACACCTGCTTTATTATATAACTCTTCAACCTTTTTAAATAGAGTCAAGTCAAACCCTGTCAAATCTTGTATCAAATCAGCCTTCAATTGCCCTTGTATCACCGAACAATAGACTCTAACCAATTTGTCTTTTTCTGCCGGTATATCTGAGAAGACTTCTGTTGTGGTTGCATCATCTTGAAGGATGAAATGACTGTCTGAAACTTCCAAAACCTTGCCAATCACTGCAACTCTGGAATCTTCTTTAGTCACCTGAGAAATTGTCTTTGTCTTGTAATTCATCAAGAAGTTATTGTCTTGAAAGTTTTTAAGCTTGACACGCGTTTGTAGAGAACGTTTACCAAATAAGTAACCAAGACTCCTACCAATGCTCCTGCTATGATATCTGCATAAGTATGGTAATTCAATGCAACTCTGGAAATGGAAACTAGCATCGCTAGGATTAGAAAAGCAAATTTAATTCTAAAATCTCTTATGCTTAAAGCCATTACAGCTGCTAGCGTAAAAATTCTTGTTGCATGCCCACTTGGGAAAGAGTAGTCAGATGGGCAGTCACTGCTACCAACACATGGCCTTGGTATTTTTAGCGACATCTTCAGTAATTCTGCAACAGCAGTGGAAACAATAATCGACGATATCAAAATGAATGCTAATGATGCAATTCTATGCTTCTTAGATTTTGTAACAATGGCGTAAATCGCTAAAATTGCGAAAATTATCGCCACCCATATTTCAAAACCGCCAAATAGTGTAATTAATTTCCAGAATTCTTCAAATGCCATTATATATGAATTAGGTTAAAACTTTATTAAAAATTGCGTTATTTTTATATTCGTAGTTAAATTAATCATATGGTGCAAGCTCCTGTAAAAGAGGAAATAGGAGTAAAAGTTCTTATCGACAACCTTCTTTCTGCATTATATTCAGTGAAAAGTGAACGATGGGAAGATTGGGATTCCATGCGAAATGCGGTAGAACAAGCTAGAGATCCGCGCTATAAGTTTCATCCAGTGGTAGATGGTCTTCTAAGTAAGATAGGTCATACGTATGATGAAGCAATGAAACGTTACGCTGATGATTCTAATTTTAGAAGAGAAGTGGATATTTTAAGAGAGTACAAAATACATATGAAAGGTTTGCAGCTTGTACTTACTGGTAAAAATACGAATCCTAGTTCAAGTATTGCAGGAGCAGCTAATTTCCTTACCAGACAGGCTGGGTATTTGCCTAGAGAAAAAAGACTGCAACTTGGTGAAAGATTAAACGTGGCAAGAAGCAGATTTACTTATCGTCGATAAACATTCCTTTTTACGCAGCAGCCTTCTTTGACTTGATTCTCTTCAGCCTAAAAATATCATCCCTCTCCATCTCCTCTAATCGTTGCTTAACATATTTAGCATCGCTCTTCAATTTTGGTATCACTCTAAATTCCAAAGCATTAACCCTTCTTTTGGTTTTATCAATCTCTATCAATAATTTCTTTAAAGTAGTCTCGATTTCTGCGATTGTGATAATATCTTTCAAAACATGCTCATACGATTCTGCAGCATCATCGATATACCCCGATGTTCCTATGATACCATAACCGCGGGTATGGAACGCTGCAACCTGGTAATCGCTTCTAATCTTAGGAACCACCACACCCATCACATTTCTGGTCTCCAATTCTATTTCCGCCTTCTCCTTATGGGCGAATGATGCAGATTTTACTATGGCGCTCCCTTCTACAGCTCTGGCCAAATTTATAGATGCTTTGGCTTTCTGATAATTTTCCTGAAGTTTCGATTGGTATTCTTTAGCTTGTGCTAAGACCTTGAAGAATTCTTGAACTAAACCGTCGCGCTTTCTTTTCAAAAGCGAATGTCCAGCTACTGCTAGCTTAATCGTTTTATTCAATCTCAATAAAGTTGAACGTGTTGGTGTTATCGGCATAATAAACCTTTAATTAAGAATTTATTTAGGTTTATCTCCTAGCAATTTTTTCCATTCTGGTGAAAGAGGAGGAATTTCTCTTACCCATCTGGCAAAATCATCGTCTAGTGTACCTTTATCCATATTTCTGACTTCTGCCAATTCTGGAATTAAAGGCACTGCTACCTTGTATACTCGATCTATTTCGCTAAATAAATGATTGGTGTAATAAGGATAACTTACGAAAGCCCTTATTGCATCTTCAATACTTTCGGCGTACAAAATGCTCCTGTCCCGCGAGTCAAATAAAATCCTCGAACCAAGAAGACTTGTAATCGAATGTTGTTTTTTATCCAAAATAGTTGTGCCAGAAGAAATTTCTCTACCACCTTCATGGTAGGTCCTCCATTTCATTCGATCAGCACTATCTTCTATCTCCAGCATAATGTTTCTTTTGTCAATATCTTCTCTGGCTGCTGGAATGCTATAAAATCTTACCATCAATTTAATTATGTTTTTTAAAGATGATAAAGTTTTTCACATATTTGAATGCTTAAAAGATTACTTTTGAATGAGATTATGAGGAAATTATCCTGCAAATTGTAAATTCAATAATTTGGAATATTTCTCAATCAATGCATCTTCAATTCTTATCAATTCATTCCTCGGCAATATCTGCAATAGCTTCCATCCCAAATTCAAAGTCTCCTCTATGCTTCGATTTTCATTCTTGCCTTGGCCAGTAAATTGTTCTTCAAAAGCCTTGGCAAACTTTAGATATGCCCTATCCCTTTCAGTCAATGCCTCTTCTCCAACTATCGCAACCAATCCCCTTAATGACCTACCTTCTGCATATGCCGCATACAGCTGATTGCTTACAGCCCGATGGTCATCCCTAGTTTTATCAGAACCAATACCAATCTGCATCAGCCTGCTTAAAGACGGCAATACATCTACCGGCGGATATATTCCTTTAGCATGCAACTCCCTTGAAAGAACTATCTGACCTTCTGTGATGTAGCCTGTTAAATCTGGTATTGGATGCGTTATGTCGTCACCTGGCAATGTTAGAATCGGAAATTGTGTTATAGAGCCCTTTTTCCCTTTGATCAGTCCAGCTCTTTCGTAAATTGTTGCAAGATTTGTATACATGTATCCAGGATATCCTCTTCTTCCCGGAACTTCTTCTCTTGCAGCTCCAATCTCACGCAGAGCTTCACAATAGGAACTCATGTCTGTCAATATAACTAAAACATCCATCTCATGGTTGAATGCAAGATATTCTGCTGCTGTTAATCCAATTCTTGGTGTTACCAATCTTTCAATCGCTGGATCATCAGCTAAATTCAAAAATACAACAGCCCTTTCCAACGCTCCGGTCTGCTCAAATTCTTTTATAAACCTCTGCGCCTCTTCATTGGTAATTCCCATCGCAACAAACACTACAGCAAAATCCTTGCCAATTTTAGCTTGCCTTGCTATCTGCAAGGCTATGTCATTATGAGGCAACCCGGAGCCGGAAAAAATAGGAAGCTTCTGCCCCTTTACCAACGTATTCATTCCGTCGATAGAGGATATGCCTGCTTGAATAAAATCTCTGGGGGCATCACGCGAATAAGGATTTATCGCAGCGCCGTTTACATCCCTTTGCTCGTCAGGAATTACTTCAGGTCCACCGTCTATTGGCCTTCCCAACCCATCTAAAATCCTTCCTAGCAATTCTTTGGTGCAATTTAATTTTATTGTCTTGTTCAAGAATTTCACAACTGACTTTCTATCAATACCGGAAGTTCCTTCAAAAACCTGCACAACTACGGCATCTTTAGATGTGTCTAAAACTTGCCCGCTTTTCTTTTCACCATGCAATTCTATTTCTACAAGTTCGCCATAAGCAACATCATGAGTTTTTTCTACAAACACCAATGGGCCTGCGACTCTTGTTATTGTCTGATATTCTTTCATGATCCAACCACCGATTTGAAATCTAAACTCATCTGCTCATTTATTTTTTGAATTTCATGTTCAAAGTTCTTTTCATCTATCAAAGCTGCTTTCATGAGTTTTGTTTTTATATCAAGAGAAATTATAGACTGTAAATTTGTTCCTTCTTCGAGGGATTGAAATGCTAGCTCTCTAAATTTCATTATTGCTTTCAACATTCCATACTGCTTCTTCAAACTGCAATAAGAGTCAACTGCGTGATATGCTGATTGCTGCAGAAAACCTTCCCTAATTATTCTGGCTATTTCGATAGTCAATCTCTCTTTCTCTGGCAAGGCATCGCTTCCTACTAACTGAACTATCTCTTGTAGGGATGCTTCCTGCTGAAGAATTTCCATGGCTTTCTGTCTAATTTCATTCCAATCGTTTGCTACTTTGTCAATATACCATTGCGACAGTATGTCTTTGTAAAGTGAATAGGATTCTAGCCAGTTGATGGCAGGGAAATGACGCCGCTGAGCTAGTCTTGCGTCTAATGCCCAGAAAACTTTTGTTATCTTCAATGTATTTTGCGTTACAGGTTCGGAAAAGTCTCCACCGGGAGGGGAGACAGCACCTATTGCAGTTACAGAACCTTCGATACCATCCTTACCCAAGCATATAATTCTTCCTGCTCTTTCGTAGAATTCAGATAACCTTGCAGCAAGATAAGCAGGATATCCCTCTTCACCAGGCATTTCTTCTAACCTTGATGAAATCTCCCTCATTGCCTCAGCCCACCTGCTTGTAGAATCAGCCATCAATGCTACATCATGACCTTGGTCCCTAAAGTATTCAGCAATTGCCATTCCTGTATAGACAGATGCTTCCCTGGCGGCAACAGGCATGTTCGATGTATTTGCAATCAATACAGTTCTCTCCATCAACGGAGCGTTGGTATAAGGATCTATTAATTTTGGAAATTCTGTCAAGACTTCTGTCATTTCATTTCCTCTTTCACCACAACCTATATAGACTACAATTTTTGCATCGCTCCATTTCGCCAGTTGTTGCTGCGTAACAGTTTTTCCTGAACCGAATGGACCAGGTATAGCTGCTGTTCCGCCTTTGGCTATTGGAAACAAACTATCAAGTATTCTTTGCCCTGTTATCATTGGAATTGTTGGCATCAATTTCTCTTTGACAGGTCGTGGTGTTCTAACCGGCCACTTATGGGATAAATACAATTTTGTTCCATCGTCCAACTCACCTATAGGTTGTCTAACATTAAACTTACCAGAGTTTATCTCTTTTATTTTTCCTTTGACATTTGGAGGAACTAAAATTTTATGCTCAAAATATTTTGTTTCTTGAACAGTCCCGAGTATATTTCCACCGACTACTTCATCACCCTTCTTCACTTTAGCAGCAAAATCCCATTTCTTATTTTCATCCAAAGCAGATGCAGTTAAACCACGGCTGATAAAGTCGCCGGACATTTTTGCTAAAACTGGCAGAGGCCTTTGAACTCCGTCATATATCTGTGATAGTAATCCAGGACCCAATTCTACTGAAAGCGAAGCGCCTGTGCCTTCTACCGGCTCACCAGGTCTTAACCCTGTAGTTTCTTCATAAACCTGTATCGTTACTCTATCTCCTGTTATCTGTATAACTTCACCTAGCAACTTCTCATTTCCAACCTTCACCAGTTCATACATCTTTGCATCCAAACCCTCTGCAACTACTACTGGACCGGATATACGGTATAATTTACCTAACGCCATAGATCAACACCTAAACTCTTTTTAATCATTTCTCTGATGTTTGTTTCCTTGCCTTTATCGGAAATTAAAACTAAAACTGGCTTCACCAATTTTTCCAGCATCTTTCTAGTTTTGTTGCTCAATGATTTAAATTGGTCTTCCTCCATCACCAGCACACCTATCTCATCATACTTCAACGCCTCTTCAATTTTTTCGTCTAAATTTGCCTCTGAGGTGAAATAATATTTTATTCCAGCTAGTGAAAATCCAGTTGCAAAATCATCATTTCCAACAACAGCTATCTCCATCAAATCACCAACTGCTTTTGAATTAATTCCTCGCTTAATCCAGCGTGTCTTCCCCTTGTTAAAATTCTAACATTGCTAACTTCATTTTCCTTAGCTACGAAATACCCTAATATTGGTCTTATATTGAATTTGACTTCATGAACCATCCTGAGTGCTTTTTCTATCAGAAGTTTTTTTATAAAAACTCTTGCATCTATAGAATCTTCTTGGTAAGGAACGTTTATTTTCTTCTCACGTGGCAGAATTTCGACTTTTATATTAGCTTTCTTCCCTCTTAATCTGTTCAACACATTTTTAATTGCAATCTCCATTCGAATGTACTCTTTAAGTTCCTTTTCAGCATTTTTTAAAGCTACGGTATAATAAAGTTTGTCCAACTCGTCTTCTAATTTAGTTAAATCGTTAGAAAACTCCTTCAAAATTGAATAATATTCCGTTACTTTGAAATGTTCTATTACTTCCCCGACATTAGAAGCTTCTTTGATAACATTTTCTAGGAAAACTCGTGAGAACTCTCCGCTTGCAATTAATTCATTGCTTATTTTTTCGTTAGATGCCTTAGAGAATTTACCCCTCAATATGGTTTTTATATTTGCAACGTCATATCTTCTCAAGTAAAGCCCAATCTGTTCTTTAGGTTGTAGCAGAGCAACGCCCAATATTTTTGCAAACGTATTCTCCAAGTTCTTGTTCAAACCATATTCTATAAGATTGATGCCACTAAATTTCACTGCGAGTTCTGTTATCTCTTTGTTGTATTCAGTTTCTTGCAAATATCTGGTAATCTCGGCTAAAGACATTTTAAGGAATTTCTGATAATCATCTTTTTTCAAAAGCTTTGCCTTCATTGCCTTAACTCTGGTATTGGTATATGCATACCCTGACATGTCGCTGTCTTTAGAAAATCCTTTTAGCAACCTCATTTAAGTATGCCTCCTTTACATTTTGTAACAGCAAGTCAAACGTATAGTTTATCTTAACGCTTCTATCTTCGTTTTCTACTATCACACCGCCCAAGCAGTCAACTGAGCTGGCGAACTTGAGATTTTTAATGCCTGAAGAAAGTTCTTTGTCTCTCTCATTGCAGTAAATAAATTTTGCATCAGGCAGCTCTTTTCTCGCCTTCTCAGCAAGCTTTTGCAACAATTCTCTCCTTTTGTTAGAATCTAGCTTATCTATTTTTTCTACCAATTGCATGTGAAGCTCGTCGAGTATATTTTTTTTTGTTTCCAAGAACATTTTGTGCAATTGCATATTAAAGGCTGAAATTTCCCTTCGTTTAGTCTCACCAAGAATTTTCTTAGTTTCTTCGCCAAATAGTTTAGATTGTTCTTTTGCTTTGTATGTAGCTTCCTCTAATATTTTCTTGGCCTCTTGTTTACCTAAATCAACTATCTCCTGTTTTTGCTTTTCGGCTTGGGAAATAATCTCATTTATCACATTTTCTAAAGCCATCTATGGTCCTGCCATGCCGATTATTAGTATTGCTACTACCATGCCGAAGATTACTAGTGTTTCGGGGATGACTGTAAGAATCAATCCTTTACCGAATAGTTCTTCTTTTTCAGCCATTGCACCTACTGCTGCTGCTCCTATCTGTTGTTCAGCTATACCAGCACCGATTGCTCCTCCTGCGAGAGCTAGACCAGCACCAAGTCCTAATAACCCTGTTCCTATATCTACTGCCATTTTATCATCTACCTCCTAACATTTTAATTATTCCAAAGGGGCTATATCTATAGCCCCCTCCTTCATAAAATTTTTGAAAAAATTCAACATAATGCAACCTAAGTGAATGTAGGAATGGTCCTAAAAGACCAAGCAACAAGTTAATGAAATGTCCTGCCAATAAAACGAAAATGCCGATTGCAATAGAAAATCCTCCTTGAACAAAAAATCCTGATGCCATTTTGTTAAATACAGACGCTAAAGAGACTGATGCCAAGCCTATTGCATATAATCTAATGTATGAGAGTGTGTTTGAAAGGATAGCCGGAAGTTCTACTATTTTTAGAATACCCTCCCCTTTGATTATCATCAGTATTGAAGCCAGTATTAGAATGCCTCCGATCATTTGGAAGGATTGGTTGGCCTGCAGATAACCAAAACCTAAAATTGCTACAGCTACTTGAAGGACAATCCATGAACCTTTTCTTAAAAAGGCTTCTAAAAAGTTATGATGCTTTAGTTCATTTATCAATCCTAGAACCAACCCAAGATTTATGTGCACTACTCCTACGGCAACAGATATCAACATCATAGTGTTTATTTCATGAACCCTGTTCAGCAAAGGATGTGCAATAAATTCGTATCCGAAAAATTCTCCAAAAATAAAACCAAAAGCTATGCTGGATAAAGAAGAGATGGTTATTATTCTTAGCAATGGTTTTATAGCAGTTGGTAGTTTTTTCTCAAGCAAAAAGATTATTGCAAGGGTAGTCAACCCATAACCAACATCCCCTAGCATGAACCCAAAGAACAATGGAAATGCTATGAACATTAGTATTGTTGGATCAATTTCATAATATTTTGGCAGGGAATATAGGTTCAAAAGAAATTCAAACGGATTTATCATTTTGGGATTTTCCAAGACTGTTGGTGGATTTTTGCCGTGCAACAATTCTACAAAAACCTTCTCTTTAGTTATTTTAGCCAGATTTTGCTTTATATTTTCTGCTTTATCAGCAGGTATCCAACCTGTAGCTATCAATGTATTTTTGCTTGATGCGAATCTTAATGGCACTTCTGATTGTTCATTCAATTGAGTTAAGGCAAACTCGTAATCTACCAGAAACTGGGAATTATTTTTCTTCAAAGTTTCCAGCTGATTTTCCAAAGCAATTTTTTCTTTCCTTATTTTGGCTAATCGCTCTTCTATTTCTGTTCTGTTTAATTTTGGCAACTGATGTTCTGCAAATCCTGATTCGCTTAAAATTGCCTTAACTTTTTCCCCGAGTTCCCTCTTTATAAAAAGTGCAAACGCTATTCGCTTTTCTAATTTCTTTTGTGTAAGACTATAATCAGTTGTTATGGCATTTAATTTTGATTCGATGGGAGACTTTACAGTACCTAGAAAACTAACTAGCGATTTAAATTCTTTGATTTTATGACTGATGCCGAGATTCGCCAATGGATTTTTATAGTCATTTAGAAGTTCATTTTCCACAGATTTTGTTTTATCCAATTTTTCTACAGTATCCTTAAAGGATTTGTTTAATTCCAAGAGTCTTTTCTGAGCGTCGCTGAGATTTTTTAAGTCCTTTGGTGTGCCTGTTATGCTGAGCCTAGAAATAATGGAACGCAATGCAATCAATTGCTCTGAATAGGTGGTAGCTTCTTTAAACGGCTTTCCTATGTCAAAAAATTCGTCCTCGCCTTTTTTAAAATCAAGTATATGCAATACCTTCAACTCGTACAGAGTTTCTATAACATTGCGAACATGCCTAGACGGGGTTATTATCCTGACCATTGTCATTTCTTTAGGCCTGATCATCCTATCGCCTCGAGGAATTTCTGGTATAGAAAGGCAACTTCTTTTGAAATTTTGGCCTTAGAATCCATTTTTAGTTTCTTAATAGTGTACTCCATGGCTTCTTGGGTTTCCTGCTTTTCTTCATCAATTGATTTTTTTATTCTTTCGAGCAGTTTTCCCCTTTCTTTCATTGCATCCGCCTCGGCTTCTTCCGTTATATCCAACGCTTTTTTCTTGGCATCTGCAATTATTTTTTCCTTCTCTTGGTTAGCCTCTTCTATAATATTGGCTGCTCGATTTTCTGTTTCTTTGACTTTCTCTAACGAATCTTCTGTCATTATTTTGCCTCAGAGTTTTAGCACTAATCAAGTTAAAAATGATTGAGGAATCAAAGCTTAAAAGTTTTAAATTTTGGTTTTGAAGTTAACCGTAACTTCTCCAACTATAATTGCACTTGATACATCTATAGAACAATGTAGGCGGCTCATCAGCAGTTCTTGTCTGTTGCATCCACCAGTGTGCTTCCATATGATCGCATTTCGGACACATAATTTTTGTCTTAGGCAACTCAGCTATACCTTCGTCCTTGCCCATAACCACCACACCTCTTTTATGGTCGGTAATGTGCTCTGATATCAGAATCTTTTCGCGCTTTAATTTGGTTTGTTTATGCCCTGTCTTGCAAACTAAAAATGTCTTTTTGCCTTTTCTTTCTACAACCAACAAATTGCCGCATTTTGAACAAAATTTAATCATACTAAATCCCAAAGATTTGAGCAGCTAATACCTTTACATATCCTAGTTTAGGGATTATAAAGATTACCTTGCCGTATACTTGTTCTTTTTTTACCGAAAGTTCGTATGACAACTGGCTCAAGTTGTTATCGCCTTTGGTCTGGTAAGTCCCGTCTCCATTAATCTTTATTATTCTATGGATTATGGGAGCTGGCTGCTCCTGCACCCGGTATACTACAACATCACCTACACTGTATTCGCTAGTTCCTTGCACCACAGGCATATCGCCTATTAAAAAGCCGTTTGGAACAGGCCAAGAATCTATGGTTTTTCTATCGTAATTGAAAGCCTTGTTCAACCAGCTGTAATGGGTTAACTCTGGATTCCTGTGCTCCATAGATGATGAGACGACAGCAACTACCGGCAAAGTAGTCTGGAAAGCTGTGGCTAAAACTACATAATAGAAAAACGTAGCAAAAACTATTCCTAGAAATATGGAAAACAGGATGCCAATCCATCCTTCGTTCAGCTTTTTCCAAAGCTTACGCGCGTCCATAAGACTCCCCTTTTACTATTGCTGTTGCGATTAAGTGGGCTACTCTAAGAGGTTCTGGTATATCGCCATGCGTAGAGCTTAAAAGCAAAGTCTCTTCAACATCTTCATCTGACATGCCTATAGATTGATAATAAATTTTCTTGCTGTCATCCAGCTCGCATTCTTTGATCTTCCCTGCATTCTTTACCATCTTCCATCTTATGTCGAAATCATGAAAATTGTTTAAGGCATTTTTTACAGCAGTCAGGTCTGGGTGTTTTCTGTTGAAAACTATCACAGGAATATTTGTATTCTTGTGCAATTGCACGATGTCGATTATGTTAAAACCGCCTACTGTAATGCCGTCCAGCATCACTACTTTTAACTGTTGTTTATGTCTGCTGGAGTTAATAAGCTTTGCCAATTTTCCTGTAGAATCCAACCCGTCAACCTCTACATCTGTTCGCAATATGCCGTCTAAGAACTTGCCGCCTCTATAGATAACACCAATTACAGGAGTGGTGGCCTTCGTTTTAGTTTCAAAAGGACCGTCATCAAAACCAAGTATTCTTATCTCGGATTTAAGCATTATACCGAAAAGTATGGTAGGTAAATTAATATTTAAAGATTGCTTAAAAATTTTGCGATTTCAGCTACTTTTTATTTCACGTTTTTATATGGATTGTCGTTGTAAATGACTTTTGTATAACTTTCGTGTTTTTTGAACATATGGATGATTACTTAAATCTCTTTCATCACATCGTCCCAGCCAGTATGCTATACCAAATTTTCTTTCTTGTGGGGGTAGTTTTTCTGGTGATATGTGTACTCTTTTTACTGCATCTTCTAGCTCTATAAGAATTGCTAGCTGTAGGCCATTTAATCTGTTGTATCGGATCATACTACACCATTTTTTAATTTCAAAAGAAACATATTTAAAGTTGTTTGTCAAGTGGTGGGCAATCTTTTATAAAGCTAGTTTGTCAAATAGAAACATTAGATAATTTATGGTTAAGAAAACTTTCCCGGAAGCGTTGGCTCGATTGTATCTGAGAGTTTTTGTCTGCAGGGTATGCAAAAGCAAGATTAGGGCTGATCCTGCAAAGGTCAGGGCTGGAAAGGTTAAATGTCGTAATTGCGGTAGTAGGGCTTTAAGACCTAAAAAAAGACCTTTGTGATGATATGGCTTTAGAATATATAACAACAAGGGAGTTGGAAAACTCTTCTGGCCAAAATACAGGCAAGATTAGGATTTCAAAATTGAAAGAAGAAACCAACGCCACTATAGACTTGACATGTCCTGAATGCAAAAATGATGAAAAGAGGAAGGAAGTGTGGGGAGAACCATTTGTAACTGGTACTGGTGCTAACAAGAAGTTTGCCCTGCAATGCAACAAGTGTGGGTTTAAGATAAAACTGTTGAAGCTGAAGAAGGAAGTTAAGAAGAAATAAGTTTTTTAATACCAAAGAATAATACATTAAAAGTGTCAAGGCAATATAACCAGAACACAAGACACAGATGGCGTGAAATTTGTCATGACCTTACTATTTTATATAATGAAATTTCGTCCAACAGATCTACACCTATTATTTATCTTTTAGAACTAGAACGTGTGCCTTATAACGCTACAAGAGTTCTAATTGAAAAAGTGGCGTAAGCTTTTTTAGATTTTCTTTGCTTAGAAAAAATAAGGTAATAAAGTATCTTAGAATAACAAATAATTATTAATGCTCAGGTTGCCGAATCCGGTTAAGGCCACCGCCTGCAGAGCGGTTGATTGTGGGTTCAAATCCCACCCTGAGCTCTTTAAATTTGTGATTTAATGCCAGCCATAGAAAAAGGTACTATCAAAGTAGTATGGATAACAAAAGATACGAAAAAAATCTATTCTAGAATGTTTGAAGACGTAAATAAAGCGAACAGATTTGGCGAATCGAAGAAGAACTACCTTGTTTTCAAACTACTTTGGCACAAGAAATTCCAATTCTTTGCATGGGAACTGCTTCCCCATGGCAATTACAAACTTTACCAATCTGCGCTAAAATTCTATCAAAAATACAAAGACGAAGAGAGTGTAGTTAAGAAAATTTTTGGGTTATAAAATAGTGATGGAATGATATCAACAAATATAGAATTATTCCTTTTGCGCCCTGTTTTCATTCTTTTATTCATTTTAATTCTACCCTATTACTTAGCCGTTTATCTGGATTCCTACTTGCATCTACCAAATTTTTTCACTTATCCTTCAAACTTGATTGGGTTAGCTATTGCAACATTAGGAATATTTTTGGATGTTTACACAGTCAGAGAATTTCTTAAGGCCAAAGGAACTCCAATGCCTTGGAAGCCGCCAAAGGGATTGATTACTACAGGTCCTTTCCAGTACACAAGAAATCCGATTTATTTTTCATGGGCTGTGATGATAGCAGGGGTTGCGATATTCACAAATCTGCTGGCATTGTTTATAATTATACCGGTTTTCATGGCTGCAGTCCACTTTGGCGTTGTTGTTTGGGAAGAAAGAAAGCTAGAGAAAACTTATGGGAAGAGCTATCTAGAATATAAAAAGAAAGTGCCGATATGGATTCCAAAAATTTGGTGATAAAATGGATGAAGTAGAGTTGACGCAGGAATTGGTAAGGATAAATTCCGAAAATCCTCCAGGCAATGAGAAGTCGATAGCCAAGTATGTTTTTGATTATTTGAATGATTTGAAAGTTGATGCAGAGTTGGTTGAATTTGGTGAAAATAGATATAATGTAGTTGCATCAGCAGGAAATGATGGGGGGTTGATGTTGAACAGCCATATTGATACAGTTCCTGTAGGTAAAGTGGAAAATTGGAAATACGACCCGTTCGAAGCAAGGATAGTTGATGGGAAACTACATGGCAGGGGAAGTTGTGATAGCAAGGGAAATGTAGCTGTTATCTTATCATCACTACAGAAATTCTCGAAGGAAAAATTCAAAAGGAAGCTACTTATTACATTAGTTGGAGATGAAGAGGTTGGGTTTGGTGGTTCTAACTATTTGATAAACAACAGGAAAGATTTGTTCAAAGACGTCAAATATGGTGTTGTATCTGATTCTGATTTTGAGATTAAGATTGTACAAAAGGGTGTGCTTCATCTGAAGTTTGTTTTCAAGGGAAAGGCTGCACATGGCGCGTATCCTGAATTGGGAGTGAACGCAATCACGAAAGCGGCAAAGTTTATTGCAGAAGTTGAGAGGTTGAAAGATGATTTGACAAAGAAAAACGATGAATTCTTAGGGAGAGGTAGCATCAATATAGGCAAAATAGTTGGCGGTACAAAGGTTAACATTGTTCCCAGTTATTGCGAAGTTTCAATAGACAGAAGATTAACTCATGGTGAAAGTATCGAATATGCTATAAACCAGTTCAGAAAAATTTTGATTAAACTAAAATTAGATACAAAAGTGGGGGGAGATTTTGAAATGCTCGGGGAGTCTAGAGTTGCCATAAAAACCCCAAAAGATTCTAAATTGGTTAAGCTTCTTCAAAGCATAAGCAACTTGAAGATTGGGAAGTTGTCTGGGTATACGGAAATGGAACTTTACCACAGGAAGTTGGGGATGGAGTGTATTGCAATAGGAGTTGCCAATGAGACTGCGCATTCTGATAACGAGTATGTGAAGATTGATGAATTAAGGAAAAGTAGGTATATTTTTGAAAATTTAATAAGAAAGTGGTGTTTCTGATGTTAAGATTGTTTAACACAATGACAAAGAAGAAGGAAACATTTAAACCATTGAAAGATAAGTATGTTAAAATTTTTGTTTGTGGTGTAACTGTTTATGATTACGCGCATTTAGGCCACGCTAGGACTTATGCATTTTATGATACTCTAGTTAGATTTCTTAGATATCTTGATTACAAAGTGGCTTACTTACAAAATGTTACTGACGTGGGGCATTTGACAGAAGATACAGGAGAAGATAAGATAATCAAAAAAGCTAAGGAAGAAAGCAAAGATCCTTTGGAAATAACAAATTTTTATCTTAACCATTGGTTGGAAATGATGGAAAAGTTTAAATTGCAGAAGCCGGATTTATTGCCACGTGCAACAGATCACATTAAAGAAATAATAGGCCAAGTTCAAACAATTTTGAAAAATGGATATGCGTATATCGCAAATGATTCGGTGTATTTCGATGTTTCTAAATTCAAGGATTATGGTAAATTATCAAAGAAGGTTCCAAAGGAATTAAGGCCGGGTGCAAGAGTTGAACTTAATACGGATAAGACCGACCCGCATGACTTTGCACTATGGATCAAAGCTTCGCCAGAGCATATCTTAAGATGGAATTCGCCTTGGTGCGAATGGGGATATCCTGGCTGGCATATTGAGGATACGGCGATTGCAATAAAGCATCTTGGTAAACAGTATGACATACATGGTGGTGCGATAGAACTGGCATTTCCGCATCACGAAGCCGAGATAGCACAGGCAGAAGCTACAACTGGGATTAAACCTTATGTCAAATACTGGGTCCACACTGGATTATTAACAATCAACAAGCAAAAGATGGCTAAGTCGCTTGGCAATTTCGTACGCCTAGCGGATGCGCTGGAAAAATATTCGCCAGAGGTTTTTAGATTATGGATTGCTTCAACACATTATAGAAAACCATTGGATTACAATGAAAGGGATTTGGATGTTGCAAAAAAGAAGCTGAACAAAATTTCTGATACTTTGGAAAGAATTAAAGATAATTTAAAAAGGGCGGAGAGTGGTAAACCAGTTTTTTTGACAAAATTAAAAAAAATGGAGAAGAAATTCTTGGATGCAATGCAAGATGATATCAACACACCACTAGCACTGACACATTTTTTTGAGATTATTTCTTTTATAAATAAACAAATTGATGTGAATAAATATTCTAAAAAGGACTAGATAACTGCAAAGTGTTCATTAGAAGAGTTGGGACAATTTTTTCAAATTATTCCAAAAATTAAAAAGGAAAAATTATCGGGAGAAGTGAAGGATTTAATTGAAAGGAGAGAAAAGGCAAGAGCAGAAGGCGATTACAAAACTGCAGATGAGATTAGAAATAGATTGAAAGAGGAATTTGACATTATTCTAGAAGATACTAAAAAAGGAATTAAGTGGAAAAGAAAATAAAAGGGAGGGGCCCCCTTTACTAGACCGTTCATGCCGGCGGATTGTCGAAAGTCTTAGGTGGGTTGTCGTATCCCATACTTACACCTCCAAAAAACCTTGGGAAAGGCTTTTTAAGGCAACTTTCATTCAATGAATTAATAATAATTAAAAGTAATGTTAAAAACATTTTAAAAGTTTATAAAAGGTTTAACATAATTAATGATATGCCCTTCCATAGTAGTATTCCAGCAGAAGTAATTGTTATTTTGAATTTTAGCCTCCCATATCTGATAGTGCTATTTCTAGCATTTTATTTTCTAAAGCTCTTTACCAAACGAAGAAATTATGGGCAGAAAATAATAGAAATTAAGGAAGCCCCTTTAGAAATCAGTAATTTGTTAAAAGACAGCAAAAAACGTAAAATACTCAGGTCATTGGAGAAAGAGAAAAAATACGTGTCAGCAATATCTAATGAAATCAATGATAACGCACCAAGAACCAGATATCATTTAAAACAGTTGGAGAAAGCTGGATTGGTAAAATCTTTCAAGCTGGCAAGGGAAGCTTATTTTTTCGTTACTAAAAAAGGTAAATGGGCTGTAGATGCCATCAATTATTATTATCCGGAGACCAATTTGGAATTGATTGTTAGCAGGATTAAAAAGATATTTGGCATTTTTGAAATAAGAAGGCTAATGCCACGAAAGAAAGAACAATCTGCGTTTTCTTAGAATTTATATACCTTTAGATTATTATTATTGTTGAGGAGCTTTGCTTCTCATGGAACTTTATGCTACAAAAGGCTTACAATTGGTATTCTAAAGAATCTGTAAAAAAGGCTATAATAGAAGTAGCAAATAACAGGGAAGTCGTTTCTGTATACAAGGACGTAACCTTTGGTAAAAGGCCTGACATGCTGCAATATCCAGCTGATATTCTACAAGCTGTGTCTGAAGGGACTATAGCTTTCCATGGCAGCATCGAACAATGGTCCAACCCTATGAAATTGGAAGTAGGGATGGCGAAAGAGCAATTGGATAATATCAGGACAGGCTGGAGTGTTTTTTTCGATCCTGATGTCAAGGATTTTGAAATTGCAAAAATTGTCACAAAAACAGTTGTTGAAGCGCTCAAAGACTATGGCGTTAGAAATTATTCTTTGAAATTTTCTGGCGGAAAAGGCTTCCATATAGGAATTCCCTTCGAAGCTTTGCCCGAAACAATTAATTACCAGCCAATGCAGAAACTTTATCCAGATCTGCAAGAAAAAATTACGATTTTTATAAAGTGGTATATGAAAGATATGCTAAAAGACGAATTGATTGCATTAGACAGCCCTGAAAATTTGGCTGGAAGAATTGGAAAGACATTAAACGAAATAATTAAAGACGATGAAATAGACCCTTTCAAAATTGTTAATATGGATATTTTTAAGAGCAGGCACCTTTTCAGGCTTCCCTATTCGCTGCACGAATCTTCTTTGCTGGTCAGTTTGCCGATGAAGCCGGAAGATATAGATAAATTTGAAAAAGAACAGGCCTTGCCGGAAAAAGTGAAAGTTGAGGAGAAATTTTTAATACCAAAAGCGAAGGGTGATGCGCAATTTTTGGTTGTAGAAGCTCTAGACTGGGCCTCAAAACACATGATCGAAGAAAGGGGAGAATTGCTAAAAATAAGGCAATTTAAGCGTGTCAAATTAATACCAGAAATGTACTTTCCTCCCTGCATAAAAAGAATTTTGGAGGGTATGGCAGATGGCAAAAAACGTTCGCTATTCATTCTGATAAATTTCCTGAGAAACATGGGATGGGATGCTGAGAATATAGAAAAGAGGATTTTTGAATGGAACGAGAAGAACTATCCCCCGTTAAGAGCAAACTATTTGCGATCACAGTTGAGATGGCATTTTAGGCAAGCCGATAGAATTTTGGCTCCGCCAAATTGTGAAAATGAAAATTTCTACAAAAGTATGGACGTGTATGATTTGTGCAGTGAATTGCATACACAAGGCATAAAAAACCCGATAAGCTATCCTATTAGGAAAATTGCCAAAGTTGATAAACTGAAGCTCAAAAAGAAGTAACTTTAGTTAACCTTTTACGCTTTAGCTGTTGTATATTAACTGATATGCCAGAAGAAACCATCACTTTTGAACTAATAAGAAAGATCCAAAGGGAAGAGCAAAGATTGCCTAAATTAGCGAGATTGCCTGAAAGCTTCTTTAATGCTGTAGCATCGTATTTGGAAAGCAAAAGACGAGTGGTAGAAGGTGACGATAGGAAGGGATTTTTGGAAATAAAGAACGTGGAAAGGCTGGTAGAAGATATAAGAGATAGAAGGGAGAGGAAAATCCTAAATGCGGCGATAATGAATACAAGAACTAAAGTTTCGCCAGAAAACTTGACAGAAGAAGAAAAGGGATTTTATAATTCTTTAGTTGCTTTAATAAAAGATAGACGGGATAGCATCCTGCAACCTGTTGTTGCAACCAACAAAGAGGAACTTAAAATAGTAGTTTTCAAGGAAGATGTTCCTGAGTTTCTGGGAAGCGACATGAAAACTTACGGTCCCTTCAAGAAAGGGGATACTGCGAGATTGCCTGAAGACAATATTAAAGTATTGATGGAAAAAGGTGCGATAGAATAAATTTAAAGGTTGAAATTGAAAGTGATTAGATGAAATTCCCTAAAGAAATCAACATATACTGTCCATTTTGCAAGAAACATACCAAACATACTGTAGAGCTGGCAAAGAAGAAGACAAGAAGAACTATGGCACAGGGGCAAAGGAGATTTCTAAGAAAAATGCTTGGGTATGGAAGTTTTCCAAAAGAAAATCCCAAGGGCAGGGAGAAACCGACTAAGAGGGTAGACTTGAGGTTTAAGTGTTCTGTATGCGGTAAAAAACATATGCATGGTAGAGGATTTAGGGCAAAGAAGCTTGAATTGGTGAAAGCATGAAACGAATAGCAGTTACCACAGAATCAAAATTCATAAAATTACTTTGCAGAAAGTGTAAAAATGAGCAAGTTACATTCAGCAAGGCTTCAAGTGTTGTCAAATGTCTGAATTGCGAAGAAGTGTTGGTTGTTCCAACTGGCGGGAAAGCAGAGATGAAAGGAAAGAAGATACAGACGTTAACGTGAGATTCTAATTATCATAGGTATAGTAAATAGCAGTTGGATAAAGCTTGTGAATAGATTAAATAATTCAATAAACGATTATATATCTATAGGGAAATCAAAGGGATAGCATGTTTTGGAAAAAGAAATGCAAGAATTGCAATAAGGAGACCAAATCAGAGTGGAATTTCTGCGCCCATTGTGGGGATGGTTTGGTGGGAAAACCTATTGATGGTATTTTTGGAGATGTTGGCAAGGAATTTAGAAGAATAGACAAAGAATTCAAAACGGATTTTAGATTTCCGAGATTTAGGGTTAGGTCTCCTTTGGGGGGTGGTGGTGTAAGCATTACAATTACATCTGGCACAGGCATGCAACCTAAAGTTGAAATGAAAACATCTGGCGAATACAAAAGATTGGAGCCGGAAATTAAAGCCAAATTAGGGGTTAAAGAATATAAAAGAGATGTTGAAGAGCCCAGCAAGGAAGTTAGAATTCCAAAAGTTACAGAAGAACCTGAAACTAAGATACAGCGCATCGGCAACAGGCAGACTATAAAAATTAATTTACCTGATGTTAAAGAAGAGGATGTGCAGATAAAGCAATTGGAACAAAGCATTGAGATTAGAGCTTTTGCTGGCGATAAGGTTTATTTTAAATTAATACCCATTCCTACAAACGCGTATGTTGATAAAGAATTCAAAGACGGCATCCTAAAAATAGAAGTTGTGAGATGATCAAACCCATCCTTTCTTCTTGAAAACAAAAACCATGCCTAGACTCAACAGAATAGTAACTGCTGTGATTAAATACGAAACTTCTGGTGATTTGAATTCCTGCAACGGAAAATTTTGACCGTAGTAAGTGAATATAAGAGTTGGAACTGCGACTATCACTGTTAAAGCAGTTAGTATCTTAACTACATCCGAAAGTTTTTCGATCCTGATGTTAAGCTGATGTGATATGGCTGCGCGATAGGAGTTTGTGGCATCGGACAAAACTTCCCTGAAGATAGTAACACTGTCTATCTGCTTGGTCAAATCATCTATCAATTCATCTAGATAGGCTTTAGTTGTATCAGTTATGAAAGGCAAGGTAGACCTCTTCAAAACATATAGAACGCTTCTTTCATACCAGAGTAGACGATTAAATGTAGTTAATTTTGACTTCAGCCCCAATATTTCTCTAAACACATCTTCTGTAGGCTTTTCAAGTATGGCTTCCTCCAACTGCGAGGTTCTCTCGTCGACAATCTCCACATACGAAAAATAACTTCTTATTATTTCATCCAACAGCACATAGAGGACATAAGAAGGCGTGTCTATCTCTGCTTTATGCAAGCCTTCCTTTGCTTTATCGAACGCTTCTACATCTGCCATTCTTATGGTAACCGCAAAAGTTTTCGCGAAGATAATTGCGATGGAAGATAGCATTTTTAAGTCAAATTCGCCGGAGAAACTGGAAAAATAGAAAATAACAGCATCTTCCAACATGCGTATAGATGAATAGGTGGGGAATTCTGTAGGCTTTACCAGATTTTTGGATATATCAAGCTTCTCTGTCAAAGCTTTTATTTCTGCATCGGTAGGATCTCTCACATCCAGCCAAACATTATGAAGTTTTGCGTCTTTTAGTTCGTCTGCGCTTATAATTTTTTCTTGATTGTCTACTAAATCTACCAAATTTAGCATGAGTATTATTTGAGTTATGTATTTAAATTTCTACAAAAGTTTAGCGACAGTTGCAATTATCAAAATGCCCAAGAAATTAAAGAAGTATGAGTATAGCAAGAATTTTTTGAATTGAAATTTCATTATGCCAAGCAAAGCAGCCCCCAATTCGTCTGGCAATGGCGATGCGAATATAAAACCTGCGATTAATGGCATGAATTTTCTTAAATGCCTTGAGTTTTTAATGCCCTTTATAATTTTCCTTACCCCTGGTGAAAATTCTTCCATCTCTTTGGTGAAATTGTCTTTCACGAAACGGTATATTATATAGTCGCCAAGAAGTGAGCCTAAAGCTCCGAATAATGCCAATAAAAGCGGGCTTAGGCTTTCCCCCAAAAGGAAAAACCCTGCAGTAGCTGGTATTGTAGTTAAGCTGTATGTGTAAAACAGCCCAATAATAAAACTGCCTAAATAGCCATAATCGCCTAAGCTGAGAATTAAGTTATGAGTATATTGTGAAGTTAGTATTGCGTAGGAAATAATCAGACTTAGGATGATAAGTATTGTATTTCTGCGTTTCCATTCGTATTCGCCGATAAAGCTTCTTATAAATTTTATAAATCCGCCTTTTTTCATAGATTTCCTTAAAAGATATTGGATTCAAGATAGATATTTTTATAAGGCTGTTAAAGTATAATTAATCGATTGGTAACATGAGCTTCTTAAGGACTGCTGCATTGCTGGGCTTGTTAACGGGCATTCTGCTAGCCATAGGGTTCTTATGGGCTGGAATTCAAGGTATGACAATCTTCTTTGTTATAGCATTGGCTATGAATTTCATCAGCTATTGGTATTCTGACAAGATTGTTCTTGCGATGTATAAGGCTAAACCTATTTCAAAGAGCGATGAGCCGAAGTTGCATGATATTGTAGAAAAACTTGCAGATGAAATGAATATGCCAAAGCCTAAGTTGTATTTTGTAAATCTTCCTATACTCAATGCGTTTGCTACCGGTCGTTCTCCTAAGCATGCCGCAGTAGCTGTAACTGCTGGATTGATGAAGAATTTGAATTGGGATGAAATTGAAGGGGTAATATCGCATGAGTTAAGTCATGTAAAGAATAGAGATACTTTAACCTCAACCATAGCTGCTACTATTGCTGGGGCGATTGCTTATATTGCACAGATGGCTTGGTGGGGTGCATTTGGCGGGGAGAAGAGACAGGGTGGTAGTGCTATATTATTACCTTTGATAATCTTGGCGCCATTGGCTGCTACTTTGGTACAGTTGGCTATCACAAGAACTAGGGAATATGCTGCGGATAAAACAGGTGCTTTAGCTTCCAAGAAACCGTTGGCATTGGCAAGTGCATTGGACAAAATATCAAAAGTTGCCAGTCATTACCCGCTGCAAGGAAATTCTGCAACAAGTCATTTGTTTATTGTAAATCCGTTCCGTGGAGATGCTTTGGTAAATCTTTTCTCAACTCACCCACCTGTACAAGAGCGCATAAGAAGATTGAAGGAAATTTCTAAAGAAATATAGAGTTAAGATAAGTTGCTTACCAATTTTACAGTTTTTTTCTAATTTGTAACCAAAGCGGGATGCTGGAAAATATCAGGAAAGAATTAACTAAGGCGGGAGTAGAGATACATTATCCAAGAAGAGTTGTGATGACAAAGAATATATTATAAAATATACGAAATTAACTGCTCTTATAGGATTTCTCTGTTGTGATTTTTTTCTTGCCAAACAAAGAAATTTGGTAAAGTATCCTTAATAACCACTCTAAAGCTATTGTGAAAAGTAAAAATCTCAATATTCCCGGTCCGATTTCGATTAAAGTAGTCAGACGCCCTGAAATAAGTTCAGCGGAGAAAAATGTAGGTTCCACGAGAAAAATAGCTAGTACTGCAAATGGCAACATCTTGGACAATTCAATCGATAAGTCTTCATTATAGTAAGCAGTAGCTCTGGTCGTAGCAACGATTGTAAGGGAGACAAAAATTATTTCATTCACGCTAAGAACTTTTGACAAAGTCAATAAAACCAATGTGAATACAAAGAACCAGAAAAACGTGAAGACAGGAAACGCAAAAGTATACTTAATTATGTAAAGGAGAACTCCGCCAATTTTTTTGAGAGTTGCGAATTTTCCTGTGATGCTATCCAAATTTAAATTAAATACATCTCGCTTTGATAAACCTCTGTAAAAATGCCAGACAAAAATTGAATAGAGGACAACTACAGATGTGAACAAAACAAGTCTAACGAACATTTCGTCAATTTGTGAAACTATAAGCTCGTAATAAGGTAATTTTGACATCACTTCATAAATGCCAGAATAAGCGTCGTTTGCCATAATACTACCTTGGAATGTTTGAACTTAAAATTAACTCAGTTTGATTAGTGTATCCAAGTAAGGTTGAGTACCATCACAAGTATCATATTGAAGAAGACAATTAACTTGAAATCTTTTCTTCTATTCGTATCATTTCATTAAGCTTTATGACTCTATCACCAGATATACCAAACTTAACATAATCGCAATTCAACCCCACAGCCAAATGTGCAACCAACACATCATCACATTCAGAGGAACGATGCGACATCACCGTGGTTAATTTATTTCGCTTAGCTTCTTCTACTACTTTAATTGTATCTGTTATCGTGCCTATCTGGTTTGGCTTAATTAAAATTGCGTTTGTCGCGTTGTGCAAAATCCCATACTTCAATCTTTGGAGATTTGTAGAAAATATGTCATCTCCGCAGACCAATTTATTTTGCAATCTATGTGTTAGAGTTGAGAATGAGATGTAGTCGTCTTCATGGAACGGGTCTTCTATGAAAATTATCGGATACGTCTTGGCTAAGTTTTCCATCAATTCAATTTGTTGCGTTGATGTCAGCTTCCTCCCATCTGAATATACATAATCTCTGCCATCCCAAATTTGTGATGCGGCAAAATCCAAACCTATTTTCAATAGATGCTCATTTGCTATTCTCGCCAATATTTCCAATAGCTTTTCATAATGCAATGTTGTAAACCAGCCAGATTCTAGATTTTTGCTGAATTTAAAATTCTTGTCATGTTCTTTCAATTTATCAGCAACTGCAAAGTAGGCTGAAGCAATTTTCGACATGCTATCTGAGAAAGATTTTTGGTGCACGGGTAGGAAGTGGAATTCCTGTATATCACTTTGTCCTTTCCATCCGCCTGCTACGATTGAAATTGGTTTTGGCATTGATGGCTTTGGTGATAAAAATTGGAAAACTTCTTGATTATTTTCCAGAGCAAATGCTTTAAGAAACACAGATGAAATAGCCAATGCTAGATTGCCGCCTATTTCTTTGAAATCTGGAGTTTTGTCTACAATCCTCAGCAATTCGTCAGCTTCTTTTTGGTCGGCTAGCTGCTCGGCTGTGAAATGCCGTTTTATGATGTCAAATTTTAGAAGTGCCCTGTCCACCGGAAGATAGCTTACTTCGTACTTCCCCCTGCTAGTGCCTATAGGGACTGATGCTCGTACAGAACCTCTCTCGGTCTGCAATTCAACTTCTATCGTCTTGTGGGAATTGGTTGCCAGAACTCCCCTTATTTTCAAACGTTTGACTTTCATTAAAAATGAATTTATTGTCCGGGTAATTAAAGGCTATGTTAACTTCCAAATATATATTTCATCAACTTAGCGCCAGTATAATTTTTCAATTTCCCATTCTTTACAGATAGTTCATCGAATTTTTTGCTTTTGTCTTTGCCTTTGCCATAAACCATCACTGGCACAGTTCCATATTCATGCTTACCAGTTTCTGTAGATGTAATGTGATCGGAAGTCATAACCAAAATGTTGTCAGATCCTTTGAACTTTTCTAAATGGTCGTCTATAGCTTCTATAACCTCAACTCTCCTGTCAAAATCCTTGTCATGAGCTGCAACATCCGTCTCTTTGATGTGAGCAAAAACAAAATTGTAATCAGGCAGTGCATATTCTATATTGCCGAAAACAAAATCCATTGTCTTGCGGTAGTCAATCTTGCCAAAATCAACAATTTCTGGCACGGTTATGGAATCAAACCCCGCCAACATACAAGTAGCTTTTATTGAACCGGCTTCTGATATAGATGCAGCTTTTTTTATCTTGTGTTTATTTATGAAATGAGGCGTTAAATCCAAAAGTTTATTTCCAGCTTCTCTGACCAAAATGTAGTTTGCTACCGGTATTCCCTTTTTTGCTCTCTCTTCGTTAACTTTATGGTATTCTATCAACCCATGAACTTTATCGATGAAATCCTGGACCATTTTTGCTGAAACTAAAGCATCAGGTTTGGTTGCGGAAATTCTTTTTACTTTTTCGCTTTCCTTCATAGGATCGTTGCTGGATATCTCATCGCTTAGATTCATTTTTATCATCAATGCAGCCCTGTGCTCGTAAGTGCGTTTGAAGGCAAACGGAACACTGATATCTACATTTTCATTTATGTATCTAGCCAATTCTGGCAATCCCGTGACATTTCTGCCAACATGCCTATCAACAACATTCAAATCCTTGTCGACTGTAGCAAAATTGCACCTAAGCGCCAGGTAGCCTTCTTTGTATTGCATATCAGCTCCTACTGCTTCTAGAACGCCTCGTTTGACTGGGAATTTCCTAGGATCATAGCCTAAAAGACTTATGTTGGCTGTATGGGAGACGCTTGTTCTTGTCAATTCAGTCCAATAGCTTTTATCCAAAAGTAAAATTTCACCGGTAACGCCGTTCTTGGCAAACCAATCTATGTTTGGCTTGTCTGCTTCACTTAAGGGTGTTTTATCGTCAACAGGAATATCAGGCAAACCGTCAAGGAACAGGAAAATTACCTTTTTCTTCAACATACAATAATATTGTAGTTCTCAAATTAATTAGTTTCAGCGCAATTCATTTAATACTTCATTCGCGTATTCAGCCAATTTCTTTGATAGATTTGTCTTGGCAATAATAAGCTTTCTTTTGGTCTTTATGTCATTTCTAGATTGCTCTAAAGCATGTAATGCAATAAACGCCGTTTGCAGCTCCAGCCAGAAGAATGCCCTTTCCATAGCCTTCATATCGCCTTTAGTCAAGGCTATATCCTTCCATCTTCGATAGTGCTCTGAGCATAGAGCTATTTGTGCCTGTATTGACATAGTCACTGTATAGTAGTTACTTATATATAAAGATTACTATTCTTCAGTAGCGAAATCTATTTATATGGTAGGCGTTAGCTTAGTTATTTGTTATACGATTGAATAGAACAAGGAGTAATTATGTACGATACAATGGATAGTCCGTTTCAGAAACCACCTTCACCTCTTTTAGCTGAAGCAATGGCTCTATGGGGAGTAAAAATACCTAAAAACATACGCACGACTAGAGCGGAAGAGTTAAGAGATAGATACGATAGAGCAATTACTTCGCTTACCCCTTATACAGAAAATCCCGATGTAGATACAATTATAACAAACTTGAGAGAGAAAATGGCTGAAGCACAATGTATCCTTGACAGACGACAGGCCGTCATTGACCAACGTCTACTAAGAGAACAATACGGCGATCCAAGACGCATTGAAAGAGAGGCATACAGACCTTGAGAAAATAAAGATTAGAATTTGTTAAGTCCCAAATAATCAAATATTAAATATCTTATTATCTACAGTCGGCGCCACAGCATCAAAACCTTTTCCCTTCAATTCCTCTGCAAATCCTTTGGTATCATCCCCATGCACGCAAAAAACCTTCTCTGGATTGATGTTTTTGATAAATGAAAAAATTTCCTTTCTTCCGGCATGAGCACTCATATCGAATCGCTTGACAAACATCTCAACCTCCAAATCTGAATTTTCATGAACAAACCTCCCAGTCTGCAACAACGTATGCCCAGGCGTACCAGGCACCTGAAAACCAGTGAGAATTAAACTAGAATTTTTATCCGCATGCAATTTTTGGATATACGGAACTACAGTCCCTCCAGACAGCATGCCTGACGTTGTAATTATAGCGCAGGGCCGCTTTATAATCTTGCTTCTCATACCATCTCCATTGACATAAGTGACCTTTTTCAATGCATCATCCAAACTCCTAGGTTCTTTAAGCAAATTTTTGTATTTGTTGATTATTGTTGTGGATTTTCTTGCCATCCCATCAATATACAAAGGATAATCTATTCCATAAGAATCAAGTATCAATAATATCTCCTGAGCTCTTCCTATGGCAAAAGTGGAAATTAAAGCTACGCCATCGTTTGATATTGTTTCATTCACCAACTGCACTAACTCCTTTTCTTGCGACTTCCTATCAGGATGCTCGCGCTGTGCATAGGTTGATTCTGTTATCAAATAGTCTATTTTCGGCAAATCTTGGTCGCACCCTGCCAGCAATCTTGTATCGATAGTGTTGAAATTTCCATCATACAGCAGAGTTTTGCCATCAATCTTCATCAGTATCATAGCGCTTCCGGGTATATGACCGGCATCATAGTAAATTATTTCCGTGTTCTTGAAGGACAAAGGCTTTCTATATTTAAAATCTACAAACTTTTTTACCGTGACCTTGACGTCTTGTTTATCAAACGGCAGTTTAGCTTCCTCTATATCACCAGCTTCCATCATGTTTATCTTTACAGAATCCAGAAGCAGCAATTCTGTTAATTCCTTTGTGCAAGCATTGGAGATTATCGGGCAGCCGTTTTTCTTTACTAGCATCGGAAGTGAACCGCAATGGTCTAAATGACCGTGTGAAAGCAAAATATAATCTACTTTATCCACAGCCATCGGTGGTTTTGGTGGCATGTGCTCAACATCAGCGCCATAATCAAGGACAAATCTTGTTTTGCCTGTGTCAACCAGAATTCCTGACGGCGTGACTCTATTCATGGCGCCTAAAAAATTCAATTGCATATGACAAAGTAATTTGTAAAGCTAAAGTAAATAGTTAATTTAATTTTCAACTTAGTCTAAACCGAACTCAGATTGCATTCTGTCTATGACTGGAAAGTCTTTCTTGTCCATGTTTTGATTTCATTGTACATAAATCGCATTTTTAACTGCTTCTACGTCATTAGGAAGTTGCAATGGTACGTTAGAATGTTTCATGCGCGGATTGTTATAGTATCTAGCGCTCAATCCCGTGTCTTTGTCTCTGCCGGTTAATCTAACGCCAACAATTTGACCTCTTTCTATATTACCAGCTCTAAAAAGTCTTCTCAAACCAGCCAAAGCTGCAGCAGATGCCAAATCAACCATGAACATTCCATTGCTGTCTATTACAGCTTTTGCCTCCCATGCCTCTGCATCTGTTACACTTGTTACCACACCATTCGTATCTTCCAATGCTCTCAATGCTTTCATCATATTTTCTTCTGCAGGGTAATGTATGTCGATTGCTGACATATGAGTGCTACGTTTACGATGTCTGTCGCTAGCACGTTCCATTCTCAGTTCAGAATAAAATTCTCCTACTGATCGAACATCAAAATCGCCATGATTCCACCTAACTCCTTCTCTGTTGTAAAATAATTCAAGTGTATTGGCATTTGCAGCATTTACAACAGCTATTCTCGGCACTTTACCAATCCATCCCCATTCACGCATATCCAGAAGTGCTTTGTGTATAGCAGCTGTACTGCCTAAATTGCCACCTGGTGTGATTATCCAATCCGGAACTTGTTTCAGATACTCAATTATATCAAATGTCTCTGTTTTTTGCCCCTCTATTCTAAATGGATTGTAAGAATTAACAGGATACATTGTGGGATCAATTTCTCTTAACTGACGGGACATCTCTAATGCAGCATCAAAATCTCCGTCTATTTGAATAATTTTTGCTCCGTATGCTTGTGCTTGCAGTAGTTTTTCTGTCGCTACTCTCCCATGTGGTATAATTACAATAAGTTCTACATCACGCGAATATCTTCCTCCAACTTTTTCGTTAGCTATTACTGCAGCCATCGACGCTGCTGTATTCCCTGTGGAAGCTACTATGTAGCGTTTTACGTCATGTCTTCTACCATCAGTAGCCACAACTACAGTTCCTCTGTCTTTGAATGAACCGCTCGGATTATTGCCTTCATATAAAAATGAAACATCGCCGCTAGGTAATCCAACATATTGTGCAGCGTTAGACAAACGAAACGGTCCTGAGTTTGCACCTTCACTGCCGTCCAACGAAACAAGGTTTGCAGCACATTCTTCATAGCTTTCTGTATTTATGCCAAGAAAATTAAGCGCCTCTCTACGACGCCACACACCACTTTTGTTGAATATATTTTTTCCAGAATTTTTCCTACCCTCCCATACTCTTTCCAATGATTTATCTATAGGAGTTATGTATCGGACTTCAAGTGGTATTCCACGTTCACTTATGGCTCTTCGTTCATCAATTCCATATGTCAATCCGCTTGGAACTATTTCTCGTAATACTGCCGTTTGTATAACAGTTTGCATCAGCAATCAACATTTAAGATGTCTTGTATTTATTTAAGACTATCGAACAAAGGTTAATAAAAGATAAATCAAAAAATTCTATCTTTATTAGTGGTATAATGGATTTAGAAACAAAACTAGAACTAATATTGAGTCCTCCTACAGAAGAAGTAATCACAGAAGAAGACTTGAGACAATTGCTTGAAACTAAAGAACATCCTGTAGCGTATAACGGATTTGAGCCTAGTGGTATTGCCCATCTTGGGACAGGCTTGTTATCAGCAATAAAGATGAACGATCTAATAGAAGCAGGTATACATTACAAGATTCTTCTGGCAACATGGCATGCAGCAATCAACATGAAATTAGGAGGGGATTTAAATAAGTTGAGAAAAGCTGGCGAATATCTGAAGCATGCATGGATTGCTTGTGGTGTTGATCCTAAAAAAGTTGAATTTGTTTTTGCTGAGGATTTGTGCAAAGATTTGGGCTATTGGGAATTAGTTTTAAAATTAGGAAGTAAAGTATCGATGCAAAGGGTCAAAAGAGCTTTAACTATCATGGGCAGGACAGAAGATGAACAGCTGCCGGCAGCTAGCTACATTTATCCTTTGATGCAGACTACAGACATCTTCAAACTCAACTGTGATATCTGCCAGCTGGGAATAGATCAGAGACGGGCGAATATGTTGGCAAGAGAGATAGGATTGAATTTGGGTCTATGGAAGCCTGTTGCCGTTCATCACCATCTGTTGATAGGACTATCAGGACCGACAAAAATGGGTGGGTTTGAAGCAAGTAAAGGGTTTGATGTAGAAATATCAAGCAAGATGGCAAAATCAATTCCGAAAAGTTATATTTCAATTCACGATTCTTCTTCAGAAATCAAAGAAAAGATAGATAATGCGTTTTGTCCGCCAAAAGTTATAGAAAACAATCCCATTTTAGAGATTTGTAGATACATAATTTTTAGGAAAAATGATCACTTGGGAGTTGAAAGGCCTTCCAACTATGGTGGGAATGTGGAATTTCATAATTATGAAAAATTGGAAGGGGAATTCAGAGAAGGTAAATTGCATCCCGCGGATTTGAAAAATGCTGTTTCCAAGGGATTGTCAGATATATTGGATCCTGTAAGGAGGTATTTCGAAAAGAATAGAGAAGCGAAGGAATTGTTTGAATTCATGAAACGGGAAAGGATAACTAGATGAGATTTTTGATGTTGCCACTGCTTTTTAAAATCTAATATCAAATTTAGTTTATGCTTGACATAAAACTCATACGTGAAAAGCCAACTTTAGTAAAAGATAATTTGAAAAAACGTAATGCTCCTGATAAGCTCAAACTTCTAGAGCAATTGCTAAAAGTCGATGTCACATGGAGAAAAGCGCAGACTGAGATAAACAAACTACGGCAAAAAAGAAACCAATTAAGCATTGAAGTGGCAAAGTCGAAAAAAGCGAATAAGCCGGCAAAAAAGATATTAGCTGGAGCGAAAAAAATTGATGCCCTTATAGGGAAAAAAGAGAAAATACTGAGTGAACTGGAAATTAAAGAGAAATCATTTTTAATGGGTATTCCCAACCTTCTGCATGAAAGTGTTCCTGTTGGCAAAGATGAGAATGAAAATGTCGAATTAAGAAAATGGGGTTCGCCACAAAAATTTTATTTTACGCCAAAGAACCATATGGAGATTTTGGAAAATCTAAAGTTGGTTGATTCGGAAAGGGCTGCGAAAGTGGCTGGCGCTGGGTTTGTATTTTTGAAAAATGAATTGGTGCTTTTGGATTTGGCTATCCAACGGTTTGCTTTAGATTTCCTAAGCAAAAAGGGGTTTGTTATAATAGAGCCGCCTTTCATGATTAACAAGAAGACTCGAGAGGGAATGGTGGATCCAGTGGATTTTGAAATGGCCACATACAAAATTGAAAACGAGGAGATGTATTTGATAGCAACATCCGAGCATGCCATGGGGGCAATGTTTGCAGACGAGATACTGGATAAAAATAATTTGCCTGTAAAATTGGCGGGCATATCACCTTGTTTCAGGAAAGAAATCGGCGCTCACGGCAAGTATACCAAAGGCTTGTTTAGGACACACCAGTTTAACAAGATTGAACAATTTGTTTTTTGTTTGCCTGAAGAATCCTGGAGATTGCACGAAGATCTGCAGAGGAATTCAGAAGAAATGTACCAGGCTTTAGGATTGCATTATCGTGTTGTAAATGTCTGCACCGGTGACATAGGCAGCATAGCTGCTAAAAAATATGATACGGAATTCTGGATGGCTGACGGTAAATTCAGGGAAATTGGCTCTAACAGTAATTGCACAGATTACCAAGCAAGAAGGCTTAACATAAGATTTAGAGAAAAACAGGGGCAGGCTCCTACAGGATTTATCCATACTTTGAATAACACAGCATTAGCTACTAGCAGAACTATGATTGCTATAATAGAGCAATTTCAGCAAAAAGATGGCGCTATATTGGTGCCAAAAGTTTTACAGCCTTACATGAATGGGATAGAAAGACTGGAAATGAAATAATCTTCTACGGATAATAACTTGGCAAATAAGCTGTAGCCCCTTTAGCCAAAAGATAATTGACATTGTTTGACACATCCCTAGTTGTTATTACTCCTACAATTTTATTTCCGGAAGTCACAACTAATCGCCTTATATTTTGTTTAGCCATCTTTTCACTTGCTTCGGCTAATGTTGCATTTTCATCAACAGTTATCAAAGGATTGGAGGCTATTTCTTTAATTGCAACTTTGCTTGGATCTCTGCCCTTGGCAACTATCTTACGCAGTATGTCTCTTTCAGTCACGATACCTATTGTTTCACAGTTTTCTTCAACCAAGATAGAACCTATGGTCTTTTTATCCATAGCAATGGCGGCATCAACTATAGTAGTGTGAGATGGTAATTTAGTAATGCTGTGCATAACCTCTTTGACCTTCACAAGAAATTGTTGAATTAAGTAGTATTAAAGGTTTACTTAATTATTTTTAGTAAGTGGGTTTGAATGTATAAAGAAATTTTAGAATTTTTGAAATTTGCAGGCAAGCTGAAGAAAATAGAGAGAACTGGCTGGGTCACTTGGAGCAATGTACAGAATCCAGAAAGCGTGGCTGAGCATATTTTTAGAACCGCAGTTTTTGGACTAATTGTTGCCGATATCAAGAAGCTGAATACAGAGAAGGTAGTAAGGATGTCTTTGCTGCATGATTTGCCAGAAGCCATAATCGGCGATTGGGATCCCATAGCAAAAAAGAAATTAGGAATGGAAAAATGGAAGGCTAAGGAAAAGGATGCTATGGAGAAGCTTTTGTCAATGTTGCCGGAAAGTATACGGGAAAAATATGCTGAGGCATGGAAAGAATTTGAAGAAATGAAAACTAAAGAGGCGAAAATCGTCAGGCAGATAGACAGGTTGGAAATTATAATCCAAGCTCTGGAGTACTTGGGTGAAGGCTACAAAGAAAGTGATTTGAAAGAATTTTTCGACTGGCATGTTGATGAATTTACTGATGACGATCTAAAGGAAATCTTTGATTTGGTTAATAAAGAAAGGCTAACTTACAAACTTCATAAATAGCAAAATGCCATCGCCGAAGTAAAGAGTGAAAAGTAATGCCAAAGGAAATGCTGGGGCAAATCTCACGCCTTCCTTAACCCAAACAAATCTTTTGCCAGACCTTTTAATAGTGTTCAGCTCTTTTTCAGTTATTCCCTCCCACAATTTTGATTCTAAGATTACATCGCCGATTTTCAACTTTGAAATGGGAATTTTCTTTCTGAATCCAACATCTTCAACAGCCTTAGCGAATTTCCAAATTAGGAAGATGGAAATAGTTGCCAGCAATGGAAATACAGAATTGGCTATTAAAAATCCTGCACTACTTTGAACAGAAAATAAATTTGAAATAAATAAATTCAGAAAGACGAACATAATGAAAAGAACTGCAGAACCAGCTAGAAAAATATTGCTACTAGATTTTACATCGCTTACGAACCTTTCGATGATTTTTTTATTCATCCCAGCTAACACTAAAGCGTAAGCAAGCATGTAGACAGAGCCTACCAAGAATAGATTAAACAACAAACTCAATGGGAACGAGCCTAATAAACTTGCAAAACCGCTTGGTGCTGCAGGAAGTAAAAATCCTAGTGCCGACAGCAGCTTGGCATCCCCCCCACCCCACTGCCCTAAATAGTACATAAGAAAACCAAAACCTAAAAGCGATAAACCAACTATAAGGCTGTTCAGTACAATCCAATAGTTTGATTCCGCGTAAGACTGAATGCCATAAGTGATTAATGCCACAGCTATCATGATGTACGGTATTTGATCCGGTATCTCTGTAGTCTTCAAGTCCCATATAGCTGAGATTGTAGAACCTAGGAATGCAGTTGATAAGACAATAGTTTGATAAGGCATAAATTATCTATATTTATGAAACCCTATATCTTTGGCTATTTCCCTAAAACATCTGCGGCAATACAGCAATCCGTAATTTCCTATAACCCCGCGGGAATTGTCGCACCGCCTGCATTGCTTTGTAGCTTTGCCGAATTTTTTAACAGCCAGAAAGACACCTAACCGCCAATGTCCCCAAGGACAACAAGAAATTCGTCTCCGCCAACAGCTTGCAGTTGGAACATTCTCTCAATAACTTTAGAATAAACCGCCTCAAAATTGTTCTCGAGCTCGGCTTTTTTGAAAATTACTCCCCCCAATTTTGCTGTGAATTCTACGAGGTTAGTTTCTTCATTCAACTTGAACACCTTTTCCCTTCAACCAATTAACCACTTCTTCTTTATAAATTTTGCTTTTTGAGGATATATCCCTTTTCTGTATTCGCCTGCGTTTGATTCTGTATCCAGACCTTTGAAGTGTGACAGAACAATCCAAACCCAGCATTCCAACTTCATGACTGTATTTGACATCAGGCAAGTCTATATACTCCTTTATGCCGATGCTTATATTGCCCTGATTGTCGAGCTGGGAGGATTTTAATTTATTATCCAGCCCTTGAAGAACTCTGCTGAAGAATTCCTCCGCCTTTATTTTTCTTAATGTTACTTTAACTCCAATGGGTTTTTTCTCCGGAACACCGAACGTTGATCTTTTCTTTGAAAGGGTTATCATAGGCTTTTGGTTGGACAGCATCTCCAACAGTTTTGTCGCTCTTTCAATTTTTTCCTTATCAGTCCCGCATCCTATGTTGAGGGTTAGTTTCTCTATCTTTACTGCATGCGTGGGATTTTCTTGCATTCAACTCACTGCTACCAAAGGTTTTTCCTTTCCAACAACAATAAAATTATCTTTCAAAACTTCTGCGTCCTTTCCCTCTATTTCACAGATAATTCTTGAAGGCTGTCTGAATTTACCAGGCAGTATTTCTTTAACTTCAGCCGACTTTCCAGAATTTTTGCCTTTGAGTATAATGCCTAAACTGCCCTTGGCCAATTTCAAATGCCCATTTATTTTCAATGAAGGCACTTCAATCAAAAGAGAATCCCCTGTGCTGTACTTCCCATCATCAACAAGAATATTCTTTCCGTCGTTTAGATTCAACTGCAATTTATTCTTTTTGACTACTGCTTTGTTTACGACTTTGCAAATTTTTACATTCGCTTCGTCTGATGATATGGAAATTACAGTAAACCCGCTTGCAGATGGAACAATCCTGTAGAATTGGTTGGAAGTTGGTGTAGAAATGACATCGAACAAACCAACAGGATAAGCGCTGTCCTTTCTAGGCTTGCCGTCAACCAGTATTTCGCCCTTTTTAATAATTGTCTTGGCTTCCTTGCCCGTTTCCGCTATGCTCAATATATCCCTAACTATAACTTGCAGTGGTATTGATTCGAATTTTTTATGCGGGCCTGGCCTAGGACTTACTGCCCATTTCTTTGTCTTTTTCGGTATTCTCCAAAATCTTGGTATCAACAGTCTTTTCAGGTGCGACATTTTTCTTATCCTCCATTTCTTTCGGTTTTTCTACTTTTATTCCCTTTCTTTGCAGTATTTTTCTCCTAAATTCGTCATTTAAACTTAAATTTGTTATTTCCAGGTTGCTTGGGTGTATTGGAACTTGAACTTCTGTACCAACAGTCCTTCTTCTTGTTATGCCTTCGATATACACCTTATAATTATTCAAATCAACCTTTGCAATCTTACCAGTTTTACTGGCATATTTTCCTTTAACTATCTCCACTTCATCCCCTTTTCTCAAGGGCAAAGCTCTCCTTTTAAATTCCTGCCGCAGTTCTTTGGATAAATGTGCTGACAAAAGCTTTCTTCTCAAGTGCAATGGTGCATTATGTAGAAATTTTCTTTGTTTGTTTGGTTTTTTAGATTTGACCTTCATTCAAACCACTATGCCTGCGACTTTTGATATAGAAGTGAATCTCTCGATTACCTCTCGGGCTATAGGCCCTTTAACTTCAGTGCCTCTTGGCTCATTATTATCATCAACCAGTATTGCTGCATTGTCTTCAAACGTTACTCTCAATCCCTCTTTCCTGCGGTATTCAGCTTTCTGTCTTACTATTACTGCATTAACAACCTGTTTTCTGATCTTTATGTCGCCTTCTTTTACAGTAGCTTTGATCACATCAGCAACACCGCAAGTAGGCTGTCTTCTCTTCACACCTTTGTAGCCCAAGACAGAAATTATTTGTATAATTTTAGCCCCAGTGTTATCAGCACATGTAATATTGCTTCCTACCCTCAATCCTCTTGATACTCTAGCTTTGACTGCTTTCATCATTTCACCTTCTCTATGACAACAAACGCTTTAGTCTTGCTCAAAGGCCTGCATTCGGCGATAGAAACGACATTTCCTTCTTTTGCCCCCACGCATTCGGGGTTGTATGCAACTATTCTGCTGTGCCTTCTTTCAAATCTTTCATATTTTGGCAGGTAGTGCTGGTAATTTTTTTCTATAACTGCGGTTTTTTGGGCTCTGGTAGAAACTACCTTTCCCTGAATAAGGTTGCCTCTAACCCCAAGTGTTCCATGGAATGGACAGTTTACGTCTTCGCATGTTTTCTCTGGCGGCTTGACATCTATTCCTATGTTTCTTGCTTTCATAATGATACTCTATTAATTAGAAAAGACATGTTTTTATAAGTTACAATGCGGTTTTTCTGAAGAAAAGTAATCTTCAGTAGAAATCAATTTTGAGAAATTTTTTCCATATTTTACTGTCTTCCCTAAACTCTATCTGCCAACAGCATGGCTAACACTCTTTTATTTACCCTTTCATTATCAGGCTTTATTGTTTTTGGTAGTACCATCTTCCCATAAATTCCACGTCGAAAATACCCATTTATCTTTCTAATTGTTGATCCCATGCGCCTTGCTATTTCACCATTACTATAGCCCTCTGCAAGCCATTTGAGTACCTCACGGTCATAAGGATTAAGGCCTACAAAACCAGCTTCTCTGTCAGCAACTTCGAATGGAAATTCAAATCTATAAGTTCGTGCAGCCACGACCCGTGAATCCATGCCGTCTGGTTGGATTGACATCTTCATATAAATTCTATTGAAATATTCCCGCACACTTTGAGGAGTAAGTAATAAAATATCTGCTATTGCTCCATTTGTGTATGCTGTTGCAGCAAGACCTAAAATTGTCATCTGTCTATCTGTCAATTCGTAAAGATATTTGGAAAGGCTCATATCAGGATTAGGAGTTGGAGTTGTAACAACATAAGGAATTCGTCCAAATAACCGTCCTGGTACCATATCCACCTATTGAAAATGTAAATTTTTAAGTTTAATTTTGGCATTTGTTATTAAAGTCTAAACAATTAAGTTCGTTATAATCTATAATGAGTTGCGATAAACCGAATTACCAGAAACTCACCATTTTGGGAATTTCTTCTTTATCCTATCTTCCGGACGGGAAACAAGAAGATTGCCGTCAACTTGGACTTTAGTTTTATTAGGAAGGGTGAATACAAAAACACAATTTCCTTTTATTACAGTCTTTTCCTTGCCATCTTTTGCTTCTATTTTTATTGTGTTGTATGTCTCGTCTATTACTTTACCTGATAATCCTTTTTGTGTCAAGTCTGTTGATTTTGATATTTTGACAGGTAAGGAAATCAATTCATGTCGAACTAGATTTTGAGGTGTTATTGGCATATGTAACACAAACTTGTATAATATTCTAAAATAGCATATTATATGAATAAAAACTTTGTAATCATCCAACAGATTTCTTTTTCTCTTTAAAATGTAATGCTGCTGAATTTATGCAAAACCTTTTTCCTGTTGGTTTAGGACCATCGTCAAAAACATGCCCCAAGTGTCCCTTGCATTTCATGCACAAAATTTCAGTCCGATGCATCAACAAACTATTATCTGGCTTCATTTCTATGCCATTTTTAGAAGCCGGAGCCCAAAAACTCGGCCAACCCGTGCCAGACTCATATTTTGTGTCAGAAGAAAACAGTCTATTCCCGCACCCAGCACAAACATACACCCCTTTCTTCTTATTATTCACATATTTCCCAGTAAACGGTATTTCAGTTCCCTTTTTCCTTAGTATGCTAAACGCTTCAGGAGCAAGACACGTCTTCCATTCCTCTTCTGTTTTTGGCATTTTTTTCTTCATACTTAACGGTGCTTAATCAACTGACTTCAATCTGGTCTGCAGAATAGCCCAGTTTCACCAATATCTCTTTTATCCTGTTCTGATGATCTCCCTGAAGCTCTATGTGGTTGTCTTTGTAAGTTCCGCCGCATGCAAGCTTTGACTTCAACTGTTTGGCTATATTCTTTGCATTGTCCGTTATCCCTTCTACAATGGTTATAGGTTTTCTAAACTTTCTGACCTCAAGAAAAACTCTTATCTTATGTTCAGCTTGGCCTATAGCTACGCATGCGCAGATATCAGAAGGCAAACCGCAGCGTGAGCAGACATTTGCCATCATTGGACTTCTGCATTTAGGGCAAACTTCAGCCATTGTTACTTCTTTACCTCTTTCAATTTTCTTTCTTGTTGTATTGTAGCTACTCTAGCGATCGTCCTCTTCAAAACTCTAATTTTACCAGGATTTTTAATGGGTCTCCCCATCTTCACATTCCCTTGTTCCTTAAGAAGCTCTAGCTTTAGTTCAGATAATTTTTTACTTAAACCATCTTGCGCAGTTTCCCGAATTTGTTTTACCTTAAGAATTGCCATTTGCTCTAAACCTTTATCATAGTTTAAAATATAAAAACCTATCGTTTACTTCTTCGCTTCTTCGGCATCTTCCTTCAATTCGACTTCTTTCGGCATTTCCCTCATTATAAAAACTTTAATCCCGACTACGCCTGGTTTGATTTTACCCCGCGCATTACCTTTATCCACAAGCCTATCTGCATACTCGCCTGAAAATGCAACAAAGCCTCTTTTGAATTTCTGAAATCTGCTCCTTTCACTGCCTGCAAGCTTGCCTCCAACGTGTATTGAGATGCCGATAGCCCCCGCTTCGGTAACTTTTTCAAGATAGTAATTGGCGACCTTTTTGAAATTAATCCCCTTTTCTATAGCCCTAGCAATTCTGTTAGCAATGATGTTTGCGTCCATGAATGGGTTGTCAACTTCCTTGACATCAACCAAAGGATTTTCAAATCCAAACTTTGCTTTTATTTCTTCCGCTATGTCATTAATCCTTCTTCCGCTTCTGCCTATAACCAACCCGGGCTTCTGAGCAAAAATTATTATCCTGGTGCCCAACGGCGTTCTTTCTATTAAAGTATGGCTGTAGCCGGCTCTCTCGAACTTGTTTCTCAAATATTCCTCTACTTCAGATTCCTTTATTCCCTCTTTCACGAACAACCTTTCAATTGCCATAGATTCAATTATTAGGAGGATCCATTTTTAAGGTTTTGGTTAATACTCAAGAGTATGTACATAAAACAAATTTATATAATAAATCTCCAGAAGAATAGTAAGTATGGTAGGAAAAATATACATTACTGATAGAATTCACAATTCTCAGGAATCTGGTATAATTTATGGTGATGATAACCCAGGCGTTTTGGCTATTTTCCCGAATACTAGAAAACATCATCTTTCAATAAGGGCCGTACAAGACAAATTACCGGTATTCTACTTAGACATGCATTATCGAGGAGTATCTGAATGGTATAAGTTAACAGAGGGTGAAGAAATGGAGTTAAAGCCTGGTGATGAATATGGAATAGGATTGCCTGGTGATCATGAACCTTTTCGTCGCTGGGTTGTAAGACAAAAAAGTCATTAGCAGACTCTATAATTAATCAGCCAATAAATGCTCTTTATGAATAAACAAACTTCTGGCAAACCAATACATAGCATACAGTTCAAATGAAAAGGGGAAATAGCCTAGATACCCTAGAATTGGCATTTCAAAAATCTTGAAAAATCCTATGAATGGTATATCGTAAGTCCATTTGGGTATTGCCCAATAATTCCAAAATTCCCACAGAAAGCCTAAAATGATACCTGCGAACAACAAAGACAATGGGATTGTTAGGTTTCCATTTTTTAAATGTCCAATGATACTCGGCTGCTTATGAAGATAATTTATCGGATCAAGGATTAAGAATAAGCTTATCCAAATTAATGGAAATGTAAATGTTGGAAAAAATATAGGGGCGGTAAAAGAAATAACACCAAGAAACATCATAGAATGCAAAAACCCTTTTGTAATCTTATATTTTTTATGCAACTTCCTTTTATCGAAAAGATGTATAGCCCTTATTAGTTCAACAGTTTCAAATAATGCAGGCAGCACAGTTGAAAATGAGATGGAGCCAAATAAATCTTTCCAAATACCAAGGCCTTCAAGACCCAAATATCTCCAGTTTTGCACTGATATATTCATAAATTCAAAAATCCACCAGAAAAGCATAGAGATTATAACCATACCTAAAAATTGAGAAAATCTGTTGCTTATCAAAGAATTGCCTCTGAGCTTGTAAACCAGAGCATCAATTGTCAAAATATACCCAAACCAAATGATTGGAAAATACCAGTTTGCAAATGGTTGGATTTTTAAAAAGAAATTTATTTCAACAAAAACTATTAGCAAAATACCAAGGAAGCCGTATTTTCTGAACATATATAAAAATTGAACCCGAGATTGTATAAAGTCTATTGTTATCGTTCTTCCAGCACAATTTCTACATTAGTAGCTTTGCCTTCCCTTCCTCTAAACTTAAACCTTGATTTAGGCCTGACGAATTTCCTTGCCTTGTCTGCCTTAGCAATTTTAACAAATAATTTTTCTGTATCCAAATTCTTCTGCCTGGCATTGGCTTCAGCTGATTTCAAGACTTCCAGGTAAACTTTCGTGACATTGGGATAATATTTGCCCTCTATGCTGACTTTTTGATCTAGCAAATTATTGAGAAATTGTTCAGCCTTATCTGCTTTCAAGCCTTTTAATTCGCCTGATAAAACAAGTGAACTTTTAAAAGATATTTTCGCATCTGTTAGTTTTGATGAGGCTTGCATAAAAATCATTAACTTACGTTTTAGTGGCGATATGCTTACTGCCCTTAGAAGCACCAATTCCAGGAGCTGAATGTTTCACTCTTCCTATAGGTATGCTGTATTCCCCAATCCTATGTCCAATCATCTGAGGAGTAATAACAACATTAACCCACTTGCTGCTATCACCGGCCTTGGCTCCTCCTTTATAAATGCCCAGCTTGGCACCACTCATCTCAGGCAAAATTATCATATCCCTTACATGCGTTTTATGGAATTTATCTGGATTTTTTCTTATACCCTCTAAAAGTTTTTTATGCTGTTCTGTAAATCCTCTTCTCAAACTTCTTCTGGCTCTAGATGGGAATAACTTGGCAACCTCGTCAATAGACATCTTCTTAAGTTCTTCTAGATTCTTTCCCCGGAAATGGAATTCTTTTACCATACAATCACTTAATTATCTCATAGATATAAAATTAGCTTCCCTTTCTCTTTCCAACTCTTTTTGCTGATATGCTTCCAACTTTTGCTCCAGGCGGGGCGTTTCTCGATACAGTTCTTGATGGCCTGGGTCTGTGGCTCTTGCCTCCGTAAGGATGGTCTACAGGATTCATCGTCACTCCAGCAGCTCGTGGATATATCTTGCTTCTTGCATGCAATGCATGCCACTTTTTGCCAACTTTTACCCAAGGCTTCTCCACCCTGCCCCCGCCAGCTGGTATTCCTATAGTCGCTCTGCATCGTGCATCTATTTCCTTCACAGCTCCTGATGTGAATTGGATTAAAATATTGCTACCAGACCTGCCAATCACTTGAGCAAAGACACCGCTGCTTCTGCATAATTTTGGACCTGAGCCTGGATATGTTTCTACGCCGAATACTTTTGTTCCTTCTGGAATCTTTCCCAATCCTAAGACATTGCCAACTGTAACCTCGCCTTCATAGTTAACAATATCCCCAACTCTCAAACCTTCTGGGGCTATATGCAGAATTTCTTTTCCATCTTGAGTTTTTATAATTGCAACTGGTGCTGACCTTCCAGGATCGTGCTGTATATCCATAACCTTTCCAGCCATATTGCCAAAAGGAAAATATTCTACCTTGCCCAGAAATCTATGGCTTGGAGATCTGTATCTCTGGCTTCCCTTGCCTCTTGCTCGTGGAATTATTCGTTTACCCATAAATCACACTATTCCTAACTTAACTGCTACATCTATAGCTTTGAATTCTGGCCTCAGTTTTACAAAAGCCTTTTTCTGGCCACTAGCAGTAATCAATGTATTCACTTTATCAACTTTGACTTCAAACACCTTTTCCACAGCTTCTTTTATCTGTTTTTTGTCTGCTTTCATGTTTACTATAAATGTAATCTTGTTCTCTCTCTCGATCAACGACACAGACTTTTCTGTCATATGCGGATAATTCAATATTTTATGGGGATCCATCTTTATCACTTCAACTTCTCTATAGCTGATTTGGTAAAAATTGTCAATCTCCCTAGACTAGCACCAGGTGCAAGATACTCTGTAGAAAGATTTTCCACTCTGCAGACATTACATCCGGTCAAGTTTTTCACAGATTTGCTTATACCTTTATCTTCAGTTATAATAAATAAAATCCCTGTTTTCTTTTTATAGCGTCTGCCCCTAGATTTGCCTTTGCCAGCCCTGATTTTCTTTTCTTTTATCCTCTGCAACTCGCCTTGTAATCCGATTTTTTCCAAAAATTCCACCAAATCTTTGGTTTTAGAGATGCTTTGCACTTTATCTTCAACCACTAAAGGCAACTTCAATTTTTCCACTTTATGCCCGCGTTTGACAACCAATTCTTTAATTGCTGTAGCAGAGATAGCTGACATTATTGCTTTCTTCCTTTCTTTATGGTTAATTTTTTGTTCCCATACCCTTTCAACTAGCGGAGGAAATGCTTCTCTTCCTTTGACTGCCTGTGGGACAAACCTAGCTCTAAATGTCAGCCAAGGAACAGTCTTGCCATGCAATCTAGGCAATCGGGCCATCTCCCTTCCTACCATTGCCCATCTATGTGCACCAGTTCTGCCAGGTCTCCCACCATGAAAGCCTGCAGCTGTTCTTTTGCCTGCCAAGGGGCTAGTTCCATACGGCTGTCTTCTTCTGCTTTGTGATGATAATACTGCGCGCAAAATTAAATCTTCCCTTATTGGTTCGGAAAAAATTTTGGGTAATTCTATTTGTTCTACAGGTTTGCCGTTTAAATCTAAAACACTAGCTTGCATATTAAGCAACTCTCAAACTATCTAATGATTTTAATTTAGGTATTAATCTTGATGCTATATCAATATATTTTTTCCCGAGTTCTGTATTGGCTAACTCATAAGTAGGAAATCTACGCTGGCGTCCATCATAATTATCAGCAGTAATTAATACCCCACAGCCATATGGCCCTAAAGAATTAAATCTACGAATGCTAACTCCAATTAATTTATTTACATCGTCGGCAGTAATTTGCATATGTTCGAATGCGTAATTGACTAAAATAACCCCCATTGTTAGAGTTTCTATGTAAGCCCCACTACCAACTCCTGCTTTATGAGCTCTTTTTATTTGTCCGGCAATGCTAATAGCTGAATCTTTATTCAGCACAGGGCGTAAGCTGCATAAATCAATAACCAATTGATCTATTTCTCCGAACAATTCTCTTTCGCGTTTTGCAACAGTTGTCATAAAAATCATTTTTATTTATTTAATTTTCCTTTTAAGTTAAACATACTAAAACACACTTATCCCACAATTCTCTTACCATGTTTGTCTAATCGATTTAAAAATTCTGTGTATCCTTCCGGACTAAAAATTATAGCAAAATCGGTATCATAGAATCCTAGAATAGGCGGTAGTATTATTCTATCAACCTCTTCTGGCGGCACTAGATAAACAGCTTTCTCTTTTATTAGTCTAAATGTATAGGTTCGATCATATCTCCTACTCAGATTATATGGTGAAAATACATGAGCTAAAGTCATATCACTTCACTACCTGTTTAATTTCAGGAACTAACAATTTAATTTTGGATGGTCTGATAGCAGGCCTTAACAATACCAATCTTTTCTTAGCGCCAGGTACAGAGCCTTGTACTAAAATATAATTACTTTTGATAATGCCATATCGTGTAAATCCGGATTTAGGATTGATTTCTACCCCATCTCCAATCTTCAATATCCTTTTGTTTAATTCAGTTCTTGTAAACAATCCAAACTGCCCTGCCATTGGAGATGTCCATAAAACCCTCCCTGGTGTTTGTGCTGCTATTGCCCCTACATGTCTACGTTTTTGTTTTGCATGCCTGTTTTGTATTTTAACGCCGTATCTTTTAACAGGTCCTACTGTTCCCTTGCCTTTAGTAATGGCTACAGTATCAACCAATTCGCCTTCTTTGACCACATCACTAGGCTTGATTTCTTTACCAAGCACTTGTTTAGCAAAAGTTAATTTTTCGCCTGCATTTGCCCCGCCAATTTCTATCTCGAATATTTCAGGAGTTTTTTTGCCTATGCCAGAAAGCTTTGGTTGGGTGGAAACAATTAAGCGCAAGTTGGATACTTTATCCAAATTCTTTTCTATGGCTGATAAGTTTTCCTCTGTTTTAAATTCGCCAATATTGATTTTTCTAGACAAGTTTTTAGGCAAATCTTTTGCTATAGCTTCTTTTAAAGCGCTCAAACCATTGTACGAATTTTTATATGCCCTAATCCCGATTACCTTCAAAGGAGGGCAATCCAAAACTGTTACTGGAACTGAAATTTCTTGCCCAAAAGTGGGAGAGTTTTTATTGTTATCTGAAATCATTGCATGAAGCATTCCTGATTTGTAGCCGGCGAATGCCAGAGCTTTGGGTTTGTCTGTAATCGGATATGTTGTAATTGTAGGATACATTCTTTTAGATCTAACCCTTGGATGGAATTGCAGACTTCCTCGTCTTGGTCTTCTGACTTGTGGCATGAAATCGCCTTATTTTGGATTATAATTTTTAGATAAGAATAGTTAAAAAGGTTTAAAATTAATCTTAGTATTGCCGAAGGGTAATATAAACATTCTAAGTTAAATTATTCGTATGCCAGAAAAATGCGTTTTTTGCGATATTGTAAACAAGAAAATTAAAGCTTTTGTTGTCTATGAGGATCTGAATTCTATAGCTTTCTTAGATATAGCGCCTCGTTCAGCAGGCATGACCATAATAGCACCAAAACAGCATTACATAGAGTTCGATGAAAATTTAGAAAGCTCCACAACAGTATTTCAGGCGGCACAAATTGTTGGCAAGATGATTAAAAAAGCCTTGAACCCTCTAACAGTTGATTTTTCCATTATCCCATCTCAAGAAGTTCCACATTTCCACATAAGAGTATATCCTGTCTATGAAAAGGAAATTCCTTTGGTTGAAAACCAGCCTATGCAAACTACAGAACAGGAATTGAATGACGTGGCGAATAAAATCAAAGCGGTGCATGTTGAGATGCCCAAAAAAGAAGTACCAATGCCCGAAGTAAAGGATGAGAAATCCACTGGACCGTCAAGGAGCAAGGAAGATGTTTATTGGATTAAAAGAGAGAGTGAAGTTACTTAAAGTTTGTATGAAATACTAACACTGTTATTTCTTGGTAATTGCAACTGCGCCATAGTTTCTACATCCAATTCAGTTCCGTATGGAGTAGCAATTCTCCAGTGGCTCAACTCATGATACAATCTGTCATTTGTGTGCGGATCGTAAAATTCCATCCTCGGGCCAAACCAAATTTTATTGCCATCAGTCATAGCAGTAGCGAACCACGGCACTTGATAAGAATAAAGAACTACCTCCACATTTTGGTAAGACGATGAATGACGGTTTTTATATGCTTCATACAATACTTGCGCGTCTATTGGAGATATGGAATAAGAATTATGCTGTTTGGTTTCTTTTGACTCCTCTTCATTTTTATTTTTCTTTTTGTTTTCCTCATCCTCTTCTGTTGTTAAATTTGCTTCAACTTTCTCTTCTATTTCTTTAGGCAATATTTCTTCGGTATTGGTATCTTTAGACGTATCTAGAATTTTATTTTCAATATTTTGGGCTTCTTTGGTTTCTTCTTTCATTTCATCTTCCATAGTTATCTGCTCGAACATTTCTATATTTAAAGTTTGCTAAAAGACTTGTTTCTACACATTAATTATTTAAGCCTTAATTACAATAAATAGGATAATGATTTTATGGTGACTGTATCAAATCAATTATACGCACCATCATCGCGACTTTTTATTCCTCAAGAGAAAAGGGTACTCAATATTACAGCATTAGTAAGTCCAACATTGCTTTCGGAACAGGAAATGGGATATTTGGTACGAAGAAGACGGGAAATATGGGGAGGATATGCGCATGATGATGTGCCTGCATTAGTTGGGCATATACAAGAACGGCCAGGTACAATATATATTGCAAGGCTTAATGGCACTTCCGATTCTACCGATGGGATAGTAGGTGGTCTTGAGATATATAAACTTCAGACACATGGTGACCCGAAAAACATTCCACCTACTGCAGAAGAAGTTAGAAGCAATGGGGATGCTAAAGAACCTGATACTATGTTGTTGTTCCAATTTGAATCTTATGACGATAGCCAAAGAATTCGAGGTCAAGTAACTATAGAGACTATTTTATACGCAATTGAGAATTTTAAACAATATCCAAATCTTTTCACATATAGTCCAAAAGAAGCTGTTAGGATTCATAGACGTTTCGGTGCTGTCCCTGTGCACGTTTTTCCTAATGGAAGAAGACACCATATTGATCCTCATGTTGTTATAAACAGCTATTGGTCAGAAACGCCATTGAAAGGACTGACAGACCAAGAAATAGATGAATGGGTAAACGGTTCTTTGCAAAATGTTCCTAATGTCCTTGCAACCTAAGCATACTTATTTTAAAGTCTTGCATTCTTTATTTAATGTTAAGCGCCAGTGGTCCAGCCTGGTTAATAGTTGCCAATAGACGCGAGCCTTCCAAGCTTGCAACGGGGGTTCAAAAGCTAAAGCTGAAATTCCCCCCTGGCGCATTTAATTCTACTCAACAATCTCAATTTTCCAATTCTCGTTAATCCAAAGGCCAACTACCTTGATTGGAAGAGTAAAGGAATGGATAAACTCAGTAGCTCTCTTTATTTGACTCAAATGTTCGTCCTTTGCTACAGGATTACCAGCACAGTCATAATGACCTGTAACAGCTACTACATTAGAACCGTGTGCTTTGATCGAGATTAACACCTTTGCTTTCATTGCTTCTAATTCGCTTGGTCTTCCTTGTGATAATAATTTATCTGGACCGGGGTGGGTTATCATATCCACGAAATCGAGATGAAAATTTTCCATTAACCACTCGATAACAGGCAATTGTGTCCTGCCATCTATGCAGTTTATCGCAGTTCCAAATTTACCAGCAGACATAATAACTATTATTTTCTATGTGAAGTGTTTTTATATTTTATTCTACTTGGGGCTTTGCACTTTTAGTCCTGTAACACGTGTTACATCTAGTTCAAACAACAACATCTTGTGTGTCTTAATTACTTTAGGTGCAAAGCATCTACTTGGCTCAAGTCATCAGTCGCCTGATCTAGATCATGGGAAAATTCTTCGTCTTCTACAGTTACTGTAGTATACAGAACTTAGTAAAAGTAATATTGAAGTGAATGCATAGATTTGTTTCATATTGTCTCTATTTTATTCTTAATTATTGATAATTTATTTAAGATAGCATGGGGATAAACTGGAATGACGTTTATGTTTGGGTAATTGTAGCATTATCCATAATGGCTATAGGCGGGATGTTAACAAACGGTTTTGAAAAAACTCTGCCTACGCTCTTAACAGCTGTCTTGACTGCTTCAATATTGGATATTGTAATAAGAAAAGTTCTTAAGAAAGAGTTTAAATTTCCTTACTCTGCCGTTATTTCTGGTTTGATAGTTGGTTCGATAGTTTCATTCGAAGATCCGCTATACATCCCTTTAGTTGCATCTGCAATAGCCATAGTCTCGAAACACCTGCTGAAATACAAGGCATATCATATACTTAATCCGGCTACATTCGGCATGCTAATTGGTTTCCTTATATTTTCAAAGTTCGATTCGTGGTGGGCTGCTGTCCCATTTTTAATCCCATTTCTTGTGATAATTGCATGGAAGATTAGAAAACTGCATTTAGCTTTGTCTTTTCTTGCTGTATTTTTAGTTTTAACATACTTCACTAATAACATAAGATTGCAATCATTAAGTGATTTGTTAAGTTTACCATACTACTTTGCTTTTATTATGGCAGTAGAACCCAAGACAACTCCAATAGTCAGAAATCAACAAATAGCATTCGGTGTATCTTTAGCTGTGCTGGTGGTGTTGCTGGCGTTTGTAGTTAGAATTCCTTATGCACTATTTGTAAGTCTGTTGTCCATGAATTTACTTTATTTCATTTACCGTATAAGAAAATAATATAAACATTTATTTGTTTCGACCAAAATTTGTATAATGGATAGACTTGGTAATCCTATTCCATCGGGTTATGTTCCCCTTGATGTATCTCTAGATACAGCTGATGCATTACGGAGAAAGGGGTTTAATGTAATAAGAAGTGGTGGTAGAGTTTATACAGATCCGGACAGTCGACAAAGATATCAAGAAGAAGACCATTTTAGAGGCGATGTTCGTAGAGCTTCTAGAGGAAGTGGATATAAGTCTACACAAATAAGAGCACTTATTAGAGGACTTTATGATGAACTTGCAACTAATTTTGATACTACAGAAGAACTTGCTACTGAAATAGCTAGAAGGTTGGAAGCTGATAATGGTATTAGTCTTGATCCTTATGTTGTGGCAGGTGCACTTAAAATATTTGAAAAATAGCGAGTAACTCGAATGGCTCAATAATAACGTTTTAAACGTTTTTAAATCAAAATAATCGTTTATATTAGTGATTAAATGTTGCAAGACCCGTTAGCAGATGTATTGTCGGTGATAAAGAACGCCGATAGAGTAGGAAAGACTAGCTGCATTACTCGAGCTTCTAACGAGATAAAGGCTGTGCTGAAAGTTTTGCAAGACAACGGCTATATAGGCGCATTTGAGCTGGTTGACGATGGAAGGGGCGGGAAGTTCAAGATTGAGTTGAAAGGGAAGATACTAGACACAAATGTAATCAAGCCTAGATTTTCCATTGCACTTGATGAGTTCGAGAAGTGGGAGAAGAGGTATTTGCCGGCAAGAAACATTGGCTTGTTAGTTCTTACTACGCCAAAAGGCATAATAGAGCATAAAAAAGCGAAAGAATTGCACGTTGGCGGTAAGTTGGTCTGTTTTGTTTATTGAGTTGCTGTTGATCTTGTTCTGAAACCTATGCGACGTTTCGTTTGTTCTACTATTCCCCGTTCTACCCGACGTTTTGTCAATTCCTCACCTAACTCCTCGGCTGTAATCGGTAAATATGGAAGTCCGTCTAATGTCGCTGCTTTGCGTCTTGTAGTAATATTCAATAATGATTGCTGTATATCACGCCCGTTCAGGCCAACCGCACTCTGGGCAATTATATCCAATTGCGATTCAATGTCTGAGACAAAAGGGTCGTATTTCACTTCTTCAGTATTTGCTCTTTCGGCGAAACTTCTTGTAGTCCTTATTTGCACACGCAGTATATCAGCTGAATCTGAAGGGCTGGGGTTATCTAGAGAGATTGTACGTCGAAATGTTCGTGCGACTTCTTCTGGCAACTCCTCACGAGACACACGGCTTTCACCAAGTACAACAACATACTGGCTTTGCGCACCTAGCTCGCGGCCAAAGGCAGTAAACTCAGCAATGATGGGATTGATGACCTGTAATGAAAAATTAAACTCGGCAGAAGAGGGAGTTTGTAGAGCCGGATAATCATAACCCACTTCATTGTGTAACCCTGCCAATAAGTTTCTTCTGGATTTCAGATGTGATGGTAGCAGTTGTTCTAATGTATCAAGATGTAATAATGTTGGAACGCCTTTTCTTTCATTCTCTCTTATATGACCCAATACAGTACTCACAATTGCTGATGATGCAGGACCATATTGCCTCAATAAAGTGCCCATTTGAAGACGAAAATGTTCATATCTATCGCCAACTCTGTCGTGTAACATTTTATCCAATGCCTTTGGAAACAAGCTTTTTCCAGTTCCTTCCTCGCCAGTAAACAATACAAACTTGTTGCTATAGGGTTGTGTTCCATGTTGGCGACTGACATCAGGTTGTACTAGATCCATTAATAGGGCTTTCATCACTTCTTTGGCATGCCTGTATCCACCAATATCATCATCCAAACTGACAGGTCTTGGACGCTCGCGTAATTGTTGACCTATAATCTCAAATGTTGAAAAATACGTTTGTGGGGCGCCCTCTGGCAAGGTCGGCACATCAAGTGCAAATTGTAATCGCATTTGATCTGTTTCGGGTGAAGCATTCCATATAGCACTCACATAACGCTGCGGCAATAAACCAAAATTAGCTAAATGAACTTGTAAATCATTGACTGGAGTTTGCTGAGATAAAGGCAACTTTCCTGCCTGCCCGCCTTGCTGAATCACAATATGGTCTTCCATTCGGACAATCATGCCTTGAACTTGGTCATCATTATGCAATACTAAACCTTGCCCATTGTTAATAAACTGGTGTCCCTTATAGCGCTTTAAGAGAGGTTGCAAATCTTCAGGAGATCCTACCGTTGGACCATAACGAGTTGTGAACTCGTCCGTTAAACCCAAGCCGACAACCAATGCCAATTGACCTTGGTTATATTGAGCCACATAGGTAAGCGAACTAAACGGATGTGGAAATGGACCTTTGGATAATTCTACCTGTGGCTGGTTCATTAAAGAAGCGTAAATCCAGCCGACCTTTTCAGGATCAAGGCGTAATGCGAGTCTCGCTGTTTTTCTGATATCCGACCCGGGCATACTTTATAAGATTAATACACAAATTTATAAGCACCATATAGTGGTTGAAATGTACTCAAAAGAATTATCAATTCCTCAGGGTGTGGAAGTGGAAATTTTAGGAAACAAGGTGAGAGTTAAGGGGGCTAAAGGTGATTTAGAAAAGCGGTTGATATATGAAAAGGATATCAACATAGAGAAGATTGACGGCAAGGTGAAAGTTTCTTCTGAATCTGACAGGAGGCATGTTAAAGCAGTAGTTGGCAGCACGATTGCACATATAAAAAATATGATTAATGGTATTGTAAAGGGGTATACTTACAAATTGAAGGTTGTATATTCTCATTTTCCTGTGACGGTTAAAGTTGAAGGTAAAAAAATAATTATACAAAATTTCCTAGGCGAGCGTAAGCCCAGAGTTGCAAAGACTGCTGGGAAGGCCGAGGTAAAAATTGATGGTGCAGATGTAACTGTTACTGGTGTTGATATTGATGATGTAAGTAGGACTGCGGCAAACATTGAGCAATGTACAAGAATTACTGCAAGAGACAGACGCGTGTTTCAAGATGGCATTTGGATAGTTAGCAAAGGTGAATAGATGAGACCTTATGGTTTTGGCATGACTGCCGATATTATTGTTGAAAGAAATAATGAAATAGTTTTGATAAAAAGAATGAATGAGCCGTACAAAGGATCTTGGGAAATACCTGGCGGATTTGTTGAAGAGGATGAGACTGTAGAAGAGGCTGCATTAAGGGAAGTTACAGAAGAGACGTCATTGAAGGTTAAGCTAAAGGAAATTCTGGGGGTTTACTCTGATGTAAATAGAGATTCTAGAGGCAGGGTTGCTACGGTTGTATTTATTACAGAAGCGGTTGGTGGCAAGCTAAAAGCATCATCAGATGCAGAAGATGCCAAGTGGTTTGATGTTGATGAAATAGATGCAGATAGTCTTGGTTTTGACCATCCAAAGATATTGAACGATTATAAGAAGTGGAAAAAACAAAAAGGAACTTATTGGAGTGGGAGATAAATGAATCCTAAGAAGAAGCCAAAGTTTTTGAGATATATGCATGAAGCGTACAGGAGATTGGGCACATCGTGGAGAAAGCCCAGAGGCAAACAGAACAAGCTGAGAGTTAGAGAAAAGGGCAAGATAAAAATGCCTAGTGTTGGCTATGGCGCTCCTAAAGAATCAAAATTCCTGCATCCTTCTGGATTCAGGGAAGTTTTGGTCCATAATGTTGATGAATTGATGAATTTGGATAAAGGTAAGGAAGCTGTGAAGATTGCGCATACTGTTGGTACTAGGAAAAGAAGTGAGATTTTGAAAAAAGCTGAGGAATTGAAGGTTAAAGTTTTGAATCCAGGAGTCAAAGTGTAGTTGAGATTTCAAGATGACTAGAATGTTAGATTCAATATCTTATCCTATATAACTTATTCTATAAATCTTCCCCGCATTATCATCAGAAACAAACATACTTCCATCACTAGCAATTATTATACCTACAGGCCTGCCTGTTACAGTAGTTCCCGTCAACCATCCCGTAGCAAAATCCTCCACCTTCTTCTCACCAACCTTAATCCTAACAATCTTATATCCAGTTGGTTCACCCCTGTTCCAAGAACCATGATAGGCAACAAACAAATCTCCCTTGTATCCTTCAGGGAAATTATTTCCATAATAAAATGCCAAACCCAATGGAGCTGAATGCGCCTGCAGATCTATCAATGACGGCTCCTTATCAGCACATGGATCTCTTATGTAAACATTCTTGTCAAAATCCGTGTCATGAATATTCTTCCCATAGCATATAGGCCAGCCATAATCCTTCCCTTCTTTGATTATATTTATTTCATCCGGCGGTAAATCATCTCCCAGCAAATCTCTTCCATTCTCAGTAGCATACATCTCTCCAGTAATTGGATGAAAAACAAATCCGACAGCATTCCTAATTCCTTTAGCAAATGTCTTGCAATTCTTCCCATCCAAATCGCATTTAGTGACCGCAGCCCTTCTCTCATCTTGTTCATAGCAAACATTGCAACCAGAACCAGCGCTCAAATACAGACTGTTATTAAAAATTTTTATCGTCCTCGTGAAATGCCCGCCGTGTGGCAATCTCTCATTCGGTATATGTCCAACCAAAACTTCCAGCGTGCTTGAATCAGCCTCCAAATTATCCTTTAATTTTACTCTTATAACACGCTCTTCTTCTGCAATATACAGCCAACCATCATGAAATTCCAACCCATGAGGATTTCCTAATTTATCTATCACGGTTACAACTCTATCGGCTTTGAAATCATTATTGTCATCAGGCAAAGCAACAACCTTTCCCTGAGAGGGGATGCTTGCAAACAAAACCCCATCAATAAATTCCATCATTCTCGGTCCTGTATTGGGTCCTGGATAGGCAGTGGGGCTAGCACTTAGCCCTTCGGCAAAAACTTCGATAGAAAAACCATCAGGAAGAGTAATTTCCTTCAAACTACCTAGTGAACTAGGTCTTATTCCCAAGAAAGACACTGCAGCTAAAATTACTATAATTGATGCAATAGACTTGACTGGAATTTTCCCAACTTTCTTCTTAGCCATTTATCAAATATTTAAATTCTACTTTAAGAAATAATTGGTATGGCAAGCTTCCAAAAGAAACTAGCAGCAAAAATACTCAAGGTGGGAATGTCGAAAGTTTGGCTGGATCCAAATAAAGTAAAAGATGTGGAAAAGGCCATAACCAGGATTGATGTAAAGAAATTAGTCAATCAAAATGCTGTGAAAGCTCTGCCTGGAAAACTAAAGATGCCCAAAGAAAAGAGGAAGAGGAGAAGCACAGGCGGCAGAAAGGGTTCCAAATTCGCCCTATGGCCGAAAAAAAGAAGATGGATACATACTGTAAGGCCTTTGCGTGCTATGCTGAAAGAATTGAAAACTTCAACCCAGATAGACAATAGCACTTATAAAAAAATGCGCTTGATGGTCAAAGGTGGAATGTTCAGAAGCAAGCACCACTTGAGGATTTATCTTGAGCAGCATGATTTTCTTAAGAAGGTGGGTAAATGAAGCTGTCACCGAGATACAGAATGCCGTTCAAAAGAACTAGGTTGGGCAAAACCGATTATAAGAGAAGATTGAAGATGTTGAAATCTAGAAGACTAAGATTGGTTGTACGAAGGAGTTTAAACTACATCACAGCACAGATAGTTGAATTCGACGGCAAAGGCGACAAGATAATTTTATCATCATACAGCAAACAGCTGAAGAAAATTGGATGGAAATTCGCATGCGACAATATATCTGCCGCATACTTGACTGGATTGGCTCTGGGCAAGCAAGCTGCGAAGAGCAACATCAAAGAAGCCATTTTGGATTCTGGCCTGTACTCGTCTACCAAAGGCAATAGAATTTATGCTGTTGTTAAAGGGGCTGTAGATGGTGGGTTGAACGTTCCTGTAGAAAAGGAGATACTGCCTTCTGATGACAGGGTACTTGGAAAGCATATAGCTGTTAATAACAAATTTAAAGAATTGCCTTCTGCATTTGAAAAGGTTAAACATATAATTGAAGGTGGATAGTTTGGTTGAAGAAAAGAAAGAGATTGAAGTGCAGCAACCCAATGAAGTAGTGGTAACAACGGAATTGGCAGAAGTTCCTGTGGTAGAGGAAGTTCCTGAAATAAAGCTTTCGCCGGATTTAGAAAGATGGAAACCAAAAACCAGCCTGGGCCAAGAAGTTTTCAATGGGAAGATAACAAATATCGATGATGTGCTTAAATCAGGCAGGAGAATAGCTGAACCTGAAATAATAGACATGCTAGTTCCGAATATAAAGAATGAATTAATTCTTATTGGCGGAAGAGCTGGTAAAGGCGGCGGCATACAGAGAATACCAGTTAGGATAACTGCTGCTATGCACAAATCTGGCAGAAGGTTCACCACATCTGCATATGCTGTGGTAGGAAATGAAGACGGTTTGGTTGGCATAGGTCAGGGGAGAGCGCCTGAAACTAGGGATGCTATAGCCAAAGCAATCCAAAGGGCGAAGCTGAATTTACTGAGAATAAAGCTTGGATGCGGAAGTTGGGAATGTGATTGCGGCACTAACCATAGTGTTCCTTATAAAATCACTGGAAAATCCGGTTCTGTACGATTTGTTTTGCAGCCAGCACCCAAGGGAGTTGGATTGGTTGCTAACGACGAGAGCAAGAAAATATTCAGACTTGCCGGCATTAAGGATGCCTGGGTTAAAACTTTTGGAAATACAAGCATGAGAATCAATTTAATTTCAGCAATCTATGATGCGTTGAAAAAATTGTATGTCTACGAAAGGGTTGAGTAAATGTATGCGGTTATCCGAATTCGTGGTACGGTTGGTATCAGAAATAATGTTAAAGACACATTGAAGATGCTGAGACTTGATAATGCCAATTCATGTGCCATTGTTGCTGAAAATCCTACTTTCAAAGGCATGCTGGAAGTTGCTAAAGAGTGGATCACATACGGAGAAATTGACAAGAATTCTTTGGTAGAAGTGCTTAAGAAAAGACTGAGGTTGAAAGTAGATAAAAGGGTTGACGAAAGCATTCTGAAGAAAATCGGCATTGCTTCATATGAAGCGCTTGCTGATGGCTTGATTAGTGACAATAATAAATTAAGGGATTTTAAAATATTGCAGCCTTTCTTTAGGCTAACCCCGCCGTCCAAAGGCTTTAAATCGGTGAGGGAGCATCATCCAAAAGGTGATTTGGGCTATAGGGGAAAAGAAATTAATGAACTTTTGATGAGGATGATTTAAGTGGTTGTTAGAAAAGAAAAGAAACACAGACGTGGAGAAAGGTCTTATCACGGCAGCCATAAAAAATGGAGAGGTGGAGGAAGCAGGGGTGGGAGAGGCCAGGCGGGCAGACACAAGCATAAATGGAGTTATGTCGTGAAGTACGAACCGGATCATTTCGGCAAGCATGGTTTCAAAATACCGCAAAATATTGCTGAAGATGTAAAGATAATCAACATTGAGGATCTAAACAGGATTATGGAAAATCTTTTGCAAAAAAATCTCGCTGTGAAAGAAGGCAATTCAATCAAAATAAACCTGAAAAAAATCGGATATGATAAGTTATTGGGCTCTGGCGTGTTGAAGCAGTCTTTAATCGTAGAATCAAAATATTTTTCGAAATCTGCAATCAAAAAATTGGAATCGGCTGGCGGAAAAGCTGTAATTATTGGATAGGGCGATAATTTGGAAGAGCAAGCTGAAAAACCCGAATTAATTACAAAGATAGCAAAATTCCTGCCGTCTGTAGAAAAGCCTCTTTACAAACAAGGGTTTAATGAAAGGCTGAAATGGACTGGGTTAGCTCTTTTGATGTATCTAACAATGTCATACATCACTGTTTTCGGTTTGGCCCCGACTTCTTTCGAACAATTCAGGTTCTTTGAAATTGTTCTTGGCTCTAAATTCGGCAGCCTGATGACGTTGGGGATAGGACCGATCGTAACTGCCGGAATTATTTTGCAGCTCTTGGTTGGCTCTAAGATAATCAATTGGGACATGACAAAGCCTGACTCCAGGAAAAAATTCCAAACTTGGAACAAGACTTTGGCAATTTCTTTTGCTTTCATAGAAGCCACTGCATTTGTGCTGGCGGGCGCAGTGCCAGTAGCTGGTGGTGTTCCCATTCTTTTAATAGTGATATTGCAGTTGGCTGCAGGTGGAATAATTGTAATTTTGCTGGACGAGTTGGTTTCAAAGTGGGGATTTGGTTCTGGTGTAAGCCTGTTCATAGCTGCAGGTGTTGGGTCGCAAATTCTTGTTAGAGCCATATCACCATTAGCGGCAACATGCGCGCCTCTTCAATTCAGCACATGCATACCCGGTGAAGGCAACCCACCGATAGGATTGCTTTGGGGATTTTTGTCAAACCTTATTTCAGGCAATTTTATAGAATCTTTAGTTAATTTCATGCCACTCCTAGCAACAGTTCTCGTATTTTTGTTGGTAATCTACATACAGGGAATAAAAGTTGAGGTGCCTTTGGCTTTCTCTGCTCTAAGGGGGTTTGGAAAGTCTTGGTCCTTAAAACTTCTGTATACAAGCAATATACCAGTAATACTTACAGCAGCCTTGCTTGCGAATGTACAATTAACTGCTAGAGTAGGCATATCACCAACACCCGAAGGTTTATGTGGAGTAATGGGCTGTTTTGATGACCAAGGCAACCCAACTAGCGGAATTGTTTATTATTTATCCGCACCCAGAAATCTTTTGATAGATGTAGTAACATTTGCGCTAACACCTTCAGAAGTTTTGAGAGCATTTACTTATCTGGCATTCCTGGTTATAGGGTCGGTAATTTTTTCGGTATTTTGGGTGAATACTGCAGGTATGGATGCGAAAACGATAGCAGGGCAGATAGAGGGTATAGGCATGCAGATACCTGGCTACAGAAGGGATCCTAGGATTGTGGAATCTGTTTTAAACAGGTACATCCCGCCTTTATCGGTACTAGGTGGGTTTACAGTAGGCCTGCTGGCAGCACTTGGAGATTTTACAGGAGCTATCGGCAGCGGTACAGGAATCCTTTTAACTGTTATGATCATTTATAATTATTATGAAGAATTGAGCAACCAGCCCTTGGAGGACGCACATCCTCTAATTAGGAAGTTGCTTGGCGGTGAGTAAATGGTATTTGAACAATTGTATCCAATATTTGACATGATTTTTTCACCCCTAACAATATTGCCCCATTATGTATCAGTTTTAATTCTATCTTCTATGCTGACCATGCTTGTCTTGAGCATAAACAGGCTCTTGGTAAATAAGGACGTGGCAAAGAGCATTAGAACCAAGATGGAGGAGATAAAGGAAAATTTGAACCAGGCGCAGAAGCTAGGCGACAAGGAAAATGTTAATAAACTGATAAACGAGATGATGAAGACGAACAACGAATATATGAAACATACGCTGAAGGCATTGGTTGTTTCCATGCTGGTAATTTCGTTGATTTTGCCGTGGGTGGGGGAGAAGTATAAAGGATTGACTGTAGCGTCATTGCCGTTTAACTTGCCATTTGTAGGCCATTCGTTCGACTGGCTGTTGTGGTATTTCCTTGTTTCTCTTACGCTAGGGTGGATAGCCAATAAAATGTTTGGTGTAAGTTGATGAAAAAAATTAAGGTAAGAACGCCTTCTGGAAAATTAGTAATCAGAAGCGGAAGAAGGAAGATAGGAATTAACAGATGCGCAAATTGTAAAGCGGAATTGCACGGCATGCCAAGGATGCATGCTGCTGCAGCTGGAAAGCTGTCTAAAACTGAAAGAAGACCAACCAGAATTTATGGCGGATATCTTTGCGGCAATTGTACAAAAGATTTATTTAGAGAAAAAGCGAGAGTGATTTGATGGCATTGGAAGTTGGAAGGGTGTGCATGAAACTAGTGGGCAGGGAGGCTGGTAGGCTGTGTGTTGTTTTGAATAATATCACAAACGAGAAGACAAAGAAGAACTCTTTTGTCATGGTTACTGGTCCTAGACTTCTTACAGGAATTAAAAGAAGGAAGGCTAACATAACTCATCTAGAGCCGACAAGGCATATCCTCGAGATAAAAGAGGATGCGACTGATGAGGAAATTATAGAAGCCTACAAGAAAGCTAATGTTGTTACAAAGTTTAATTTGAAGTTGCCTTCTGCTGGCAAAATGAAAGCTGTGAAAGAGGAGAAAGTTAAAGAGGCTGAGACGAAGCCTAAAGAGAAAGCAGAAGTTAAGAAGATGGATAAATAATTATTCAATTGGCAATTTTTTTATTTGGAATTTGGCAAGATACAAACTAAACAGCAAGTGATTCTAAGCTTCTTCCTTTTTCCTTCCGGTATAGAATTTTATTAATTTTACAATAAACCATACGACTATCACAGCAATCAAGACTATAATCGCCAAAAATATGGGGCTCAAATTTCTAATAAATTCCAATATCGCTGCTATGCCTGTCGACTTTTTGGCTACTGCCTCTTCTTCAGGCTCGTCTACAATTGGGGTTAGGAGAGGACCTTCTTTGACCAACGAGAAGATTTGCTTCTTGAATGGGTAAACTATATCTATTGAAATATTGCCGCTCGTGTTTGTCGGCACTATTGTAAAAATGACATCAGAAGACTTGTTAGATTCTAGCAATAATGATTTTTTATTTTCAACCGCAGACCAGTCTAAAGGAATATCAAGTGAAATGTCAATCTGTTGTCTGAATGGGTTTTGGTTGCCAACTGAAAAGCTGATATTAAACGGTTCGTATTCTTTTATCATTTCCGGAGCGGATATCTTGGAAACTTCTATATTTGGCTCGACAGGAACTGATGGAACTACTTTCAGTATAAGTATTTTCGACTTTGAAACTTTGCGCCAGGAGAAATTCTCCATTCCTGTCAGATTAACTAAATGCACGTCAGTTGCGTTAGAAGGAACGTTTATTTTCATTTGGTAATTTACTTGCCCGCGCTTCAAACCGTCTACATTATTCCATTCTCCCCATACAGGTATTTCGCTTTTTTGCGGTGTTATTTCATAAGGATAATCTATCCCATTTAAGCCAACGTTGAATTCTCGCAGGGCGAAACTGCCTTTGTTAATGATGGTGAAATTTACAGTTGCATTTTCACCTGCTTTTGCCTCCACCTCGTCTGCTGAAAATAAAATGTCGAAGTTATAGTAAGCGGATTTTTTAATCAAAGCCAAATCACGTTCTATCTGATCCTGAGGGAAAGTCACATTTGAACCTGGAGGATGATCGGAGTAAACGAAATAAGAAAAACTAAACAATGAGGCGATTAAATAGAAGACAATTAACTTCTTTTGCATGAATCTCTTTTATTTTGTTATGATTGCAATCTTTTATCCTAAACGACGAAAACCTTTTCAATCTTTCTTTAAATTTTGGCATAAGGATTTAAAGGTGAGCAATTGCCGAAATGCAGCTTAAAAGTTTTTTAACAAAACCTTATATAGGTATATGTGGCTAAACAAATCTGAAGAAAAAACAAATTCGAATTTGGGCAAAAACCCTGGCGAGAGAACTGTTGAAGAATTGATAACTTCTAGCTTGATAATTTTGGATAAACACAGCGGGCCAACCTCTCATCAGTGTACTGCTTGGGTTAAAAATATTTTTAATGTCAAAAAGTCTGGGCACAGCGGAACATTGGATCCTGCGGTTACCGGTGTGCTGCCGATTGGATTGGATGATGCAACAAAAGTCATGACAGTTTTAACTGGACTGGATAAGGAATATGTTGGAGTAATGCATCTGCATAAAGATGTGACTGAGGATGTTTTAAGAAATACAATTGCTGAGAGATTTCTTGGAAGCATAAAACAGACTCCTCCGGTAAAGTCTGCTGTGGCAAGAAGGGAGAGGGAGAGGGAAATTTATTTTCTTGATATTTTAGAGGCTAATGGTAAGGATGTTTTGTTTAAAGTTGGCTGCCAGGCTGGGACTTACATAAGAAAACTTGTGCATGACATCGGACAGGCTATGGGAATTGGGGCGCATATGTCGGAATTGCGCAGGACTAGGGTTGGCAGTTTCAATGAAGAAATCTCCCATTCGTTAGTAGACGTTAGGGATGCGTATGAATTTTGGAGAAATAATAAAGAAGAAAGATTGTTGAGGGATATGTTAATTCCGGTTGAGCATGCTATACCGCATGTAAAGAAGATTGTTGTAAAAGATTCGGCGATAGAGAATATCTGCAACGGTGCGCCAGTTTATGTTAACGGCATTTGCAGGATCCAGGAAGATATTGTCAGGGGTGAAACTATTGCTATGTTCAGCTTAAAAGAAGAATTGATTGCATTGGGCATAGCAAAGATGACAAGCGCGGAGATGCACAAAAGAACTAAGGGTGTTGCCGTTAGAAATGATAAATTGGTAATGAAAAAAGGAACTTATAAAATAGTGTGAAATACTTAAATACTAAAATAAATTAGTGTGTATATGAAAATTTCAGATGTGAAGGTTGGGATGAGCAACATAACATTGACAGCAAAGGTGCTGGAGATATCTGAAAGCAGGGATGTGCAGACCAAATACGGCCCTCGTTCTGTGGCTGATGCTATACTTGAAGACGATACGGGGCAGATTTCTTTGTCTTTGTGGGAAACCCAAATTAAATCAATCGCAGTTGGGGATACAATTAATGTTATTGGCGCATATTCTACCCAATTCAGAGAGAAATTGCAGATAACTATTCCTAAGAATGGGAAATTGGAAGTTGTCCAATAAACTATTGTTCTTAGAAATTAAACTTATAAGTAGAAAATATCTTTATTAAAAAGACATCAAGAGCTGATTCTCAAGATGATGAGATAAATTTGGATGCCGAGATCGCCTAATCCGGTATGGCACTGGTCTTGAGTCTATTGGAAGTGAACCAGCGAGCGAAAGCTCTTGGGAGTTCAAATCTCCCTCTCGGCGCCTTTATTTCTTTCAACTAAATTATTCATAAACTAAAAATGAAAGAATTTAATAAAAAGGTTGGAATAGTAGTTTAGTGCAAGCGCCAATAGTCTAGCCTGGTAGGATACGAGCTTCCCAATTAAAGGAAACAGCTTGTGGCTCGGGTTCAAATCCCGATTGGCGCATAACAAATTTAAAAACCTCTAAATACTACATTATGTAATTGCTGATGACTATGAGCAGAAGAACAGGCCCCACAAACGCGTATTTGAAACAATTGATAGAAATGCTGAAAAAGAACTCTTATGAAGTAGGTGCACCTCTATGGAGAGACGTGGCAGAGAAGCTGGGGAAGCCAAGAAGGCAGAGGGTGGAAGTGAACTTATCCGACATAAGCAAGTATGCACAGGATGGCGGAGCTGTGGTTGTGCCTGGAGTAGTTCTTGGCAACGGTGAATTAACAAAGACAGTTAGCATAGCTGCTTGGAGATTTTCTTCGTCAGCGTTAGAAAAAATGAGGAAAGCCAAATGCAGACCTATAGCAATTGAGGAATTGATGAAGATTAATCCAAAGGGAACTGGTGTCAGAATTTTAATGTGATTGTATGAAATTTTACGATGCTGAAAATCAGATACTTGGAAGACTTGCGTCTGTTGTAGCCAAGGAATTATTAAACGGGGAAAGGATAATTGTTGTGAATAGTGAAAAGGCAGTCCTGTCAGGGAATCCAAAGTCAAAAGTAGAGTTTTATTTCCACAGGCTTGAACGTGGTGACGCTATACATGGCCCTTTCTTCCCCAAATACCCTAATGAAATTTTAAGAAGAACAGTGAGGGGGATGCTGCCTTGGGATAGAACCAAGGGTAGAAGTGCGTTTAAGAATCTAAAAGTGTTTGTTGGTGTGCCGGAAGAATTCAAGGATAGAACTTTTGAAAAAATATCAATTGCCGACGCAAGTAAATTGAAGAATAAATACATTACCTTGGGCGAGATATCCAATTCTATAGGTGGAATGAAATGAAAAAGAAGGACCAAAAGGTGTTGTTCACTACAGGAAAAAGGAGATTAGCAATAGCCAGAGCTAAAGTTATTCCAGGAAGTGGTGTGGTTAAGATAAATTCAACTCCTTTGGACATATGGGGCAGCGAGGTGCTGAGGCTTTGGGTTAAAGAGCCTTTGTTGCTGGCTGGTGACTGGGCGAATAAAGTGAATGTTGATGTTAGTGTCAGGTCTGGTGGCGTTGTTGGGCAGGCTGAGGCTGCTAGGATGGCTATTGCCAAAGGTTTAGTAGAGTTTTCCAAGAGCAAGGATTTGAGGAGTACTTTTATGCAGTATAATAGGAATATGCTAGTTTATGATCCTAGGAGAAATGAACCTCATCATGCTGGTGGGGCGTCAAAACGTGGTTCTCGTAGGCACAAACAAAGGAGCAAGCGTTAAATATATTTCATAATATATACTTTCTACTTTAGAAAAAGTTTTATTAACATATACTAATAATGTATATAAATAAAGTGGTATACATGATACTTAATGAGATTATCGAAGGTGGGTTACTTGGTGATGGCAGTATAAGGTCACAAGACGGAAAATATTTCACTTTTCAAATTGTTGGTAAAGATGTAGAATTCTTAAAATGGGTAGCAAAGTATTTTAACATGAGCGGCATTAATTGTTGGATTTCACGAAATAATACAGATTTGTTCATGTTGGGCTTTTACATCAATACCTGCCCTTATCCTAAATTTCTTTCTTTAAGAAAAGAGTGGTATACTAGAATAAGTGGTAAAACAGTCAAAATATTACCTTCTAATTTGGAGATTACTCCCATAAAGTTGCTTTTTTGGTATTTGGGAGATGGGTGTTTAGTAAGAAGGAAAAACGATGGAAATAGAGTACCATTTATAGTCTTGGCTACAAATTGTTTTTCAAAAGAGAATATCGATATCTTGATTGGTAAATTAAAAGAATTAGGATTAAACTTTTATCCTGTTGAATATAAAAGTGGTTTTACAGGCAAGAAATGCGGTTATTGCCTATACTCCAATACTCAAGATGGTACACCTTTCAGATTCTTTAAATTCATAGGACTAGATTGTCCATCTGAAATAGAAAACTGCACAACTGGAGCCAAAGGGATCTACCATGAACAAAAATTCTTTAAAGACAAATGGCCTAGAGAAGAAGACTGGATTAAAATATTATCAAATGTAAAAGATCTTGGTCCAATTCTAAGAAAAAGGAGATTTGAATTAGGTTTGTCACAGAATCAATTCGGTAAGAAAATTGGAATTAGAAGAGAAAATATAAGAGATGTTGAGTTGATGAAAAGAAACTTTAGTGTTAAGAATTTCAGAAAGATTTTAGAGGCTCTAAATCTAGACATTCCATACTTGCTTAAAGTTTTAAATACTCAAAATCAGTAATGAATTAAATTAATTGGTGGTAAAAATAATCGTTCCAGTCCGTTGCATAACTTGTGGTAAAGTCGTAGGGCATTTATGGGAAAAATATACGAAAGGCTTGGAGAAGGGTGGGGATGGTAAAAAGGTTTTGGATAGCTTGGGATTAGTCCGTTATTGCTGCAGACAGACCTTCATGGGAAACATAGATTTGTTAAAGGAAGTCAGTCAATTTAAACCGTAAATTGAAGGTTTGATGAAATAAAATGCATATGATTAAGCGCAGTTTATTTAATAGCAGTTAGTTGCAATATTTTTACACTCGTTTTATTTTACGCGGTCGGCGGCGTGGTATTATATGCGTTTATAAAATTGTTATTGTTGGGGAACAGGTTTAGATTGTTTTAATCCCTCTTCTATGTTCTGTGCGACCCGTTTAAGCGTATCTTCATTATATTGTTCAAAAGGTAATTGTTGTAATTGCATTTCTATTAGCACATCAGGTGTCACTTCTCTTACAACACGGTACGATATTTCCCTCGGATCACCGACTAATCCAGTGTCAATACACAATCTTCCTTCGTGTAACCAATACTTCCATGTGCGACCTGGCATACTAGAAGCTAGTCTATATTCTATTTCACCAAGCATTACATCTCTCGGATAACCAACTTCCATTAATTCTTTTATACCTCTTGTACAATGTTCAATTAGATCGCTTCTTGCTCGATTGAGAGCAACCCTTGCAGATTCCATTCTTTTTAAATATTGTTGAGCCATATAAATTTCACTTAGGTAATATTCAATAATAATCTATTTATCTCTAAAACTACCACCCGCCTCCTTATTATTTCATATTGACTCGTTAAAAATATTCTTCAATCTCATTTCAAACAGCTTTTTCCAAACCATCTCTGACAAAGTTCTTAATCTCATTATCATCTCTTTTAGGCTCTTTATTCGCAATTGTTTCTTGGAATTTCCACAAAGGCTCGTAGATTCTCTTGATGTCATCTAGGGACAAAGAAGGATTTTCTCCATTTATCATATTAATCATATCGTTAATCATAAAATGGTAGGATATAGGGCCTGTAGGTGAGCCGAATTTAACAATTTTCTTTTTAGAATCTCCCGTTTCAATCAATTGCCAATTTCCCCTTAAATCAGAATTAAATTCCTGCTCAGAACTTATGTAGTTCAAATCCAAAAAAGCATCCTTCTCAAATACCAATCTAAGTGTTTTATGAGTTATTCCATGCGGGAAACCCTTACCAACCCTGACATATGCTGAAGCATCTTTGGTGAAATTGCCTCCATCAATCTTGAACTTTGCATATGCTCCAGTGGGATTGACATAGTCATAATCTTTGTCTATGATGAATGTTTCTGCACCAAGGCAGTCTTCAAAATTTGCCTTGCAGATAAAAGATAAAATCTCAAGCGGATGTATCCAATCCATTAAAATTCCGCCATTGTCAGGCTTAAACAGCCAATTCCTTCTCAAATCCTCCGGGTTTACTTCTTCAAAAAAAGTACCAACTGCATGGGTTATCTTGCCGTATTCTTTCGTTGCAAAGGATAAAATTTTCGGAAGTTCTAAGGTGAGAATCTTTCCTAAATAATGAAGGTGGACTGTAACTTTTTTAGCGAAGTTGTTGCTTCTTATAAAATCTATCATGCCATTAAAGTCATCACGGTTCGTTGCAAAAGTTTTTTCTGTTATTGTAACCTTCCCGTGCTCTAAAGACTGAATAGTTTGGGGGGCATGAAATTTGTTATGGCTGGCAATTTGCACGACATCCAACCCATTGAAGAATTCTTCTGGCAAAGGTTTTTCAGGCTCTATTCTGAAATAATTGTCCTTGGATATACCAAAATTGTCGAGAATTGCTTTCTTATCCTCATACCATGTAACCCCAACTGCCTTGCTTATGTTTATTCTCCCGTCGGTCTCCATAGTTCTTTTCAATCTCATTACCCAATGTCCGATACCGACTGCACCAAGATTAAACATTACTTGTGTCCTCCAAAGGCCTTTCTCAGTGCGCTAAGTGTTTGAAACCCGTATTCGAATTCTTCATCGTCCTTTAATTTTCTCAATTCAGCACCAATTGCACTGACGGCTTCTTCTATAATTTTTTCCCTATCTTCCTTAGATGCTCTGGAAATTATTCTCATCCAGTAACTAACAGCACCTTCCGGCAATGGTGCATCTTTTGAAATTTCCAAAGCCATCCTAGGATAATCACCGCCCCCTACCTTCGGTTCCCTTGAAGTTATTTCACCATCTGGAATGTTGGTGTAGAGATCTCCTAGATGTGATTGCACCAGCCCATCTCGAATTGTTTTGAAAACTTTTTTTGGATCCAAATTTAAACTGACGGCAAGATTCGCAACCTCTGCAATAGCTTGCATTTCCTCTTGTTCCAATAAATTATGCAGCATTTTCACTTTATGCCCGTTTCCTGATGGGCCTAGATATTGAGGTTTGCCTATTGCATTCAAAACTTTCATCACTCTATCGTAAGCCTCTTTATCCCCACCCACCCAAACTGCTAAAGTGCCTTTATCTGCTCTTCCAGGTCCGCCACTAACGCCTGCATCTAAAAAAAATATTCCCTTTTGTTTCAATTTTTCGGCAATTCTCATCGATTGTCTGGGGTCGCAATTGCCTGTGTCTACTACTATCTTAGTAGAATTCAATCCGCCTACCAAACCATTTTTTCCAAAAACTACGTCCTCGACAGCCTCATTTGGGATTGATAGCAATACATAATCTACTTTACCTGCCAAATCTTCCGGTGATTTTGCGATGTAAACTCCTTTTTTTTCTAGCTGCTTTATTTCATCATCGATTGTTCTTTTGTAGACAGCCTTTAGGAAACCGGCTTTTAGAAGATTTTCAGCAATTCCTAACCCCATTTTCCCTAAACCGACAAGACCAACTGTTTCCAAGCTATCGCCTAAATAATCTTACAAATCAACGCTTTAAAGTTTATAGTAAAATAACGAAAATTTCATAACCACAACAGTTTTAAACTAGCATACGAAATAAAGATATTACCTCAAGGGGCAAAGCTGCATGCGTTTACTGCTTCCAGGTGAAATTATGAATTGGCCAAAGGATAGAATAACTAGATTCGAAGTTGCTAGGCTTGTAGGTGCCAGAGCTTTGCAAGTATCATTAGGAGCTCCTATTTTAGTCAAGGCTGAAGAGACCAATCCTATAGAAATTTCAAAAAATGAGTTCAAAGAAAAGATGATTCCTATAACCATCAAAAGGAAATTGCCAAATAAGGAGGAAATGGTAATTGATGTCAAGAAGGGGATTGATAATTGGTTGGTAGATAACAAAGGCGAAATTTAAATTTATTCCAAAAACTCAACATCATCAACAATTCCATCAGAATCTCTGTCTATCGCCTTAACCACCCTGGCTATTCCATTGCTAAACTTATTCCCGCCTTCAATCTTTCTAATATATTTTATCAAACCAATTATAGCTGCCCTAGTTCCTTTGAATCTCTTGCCCGACAGCACTAGAAGCTCTTTGCTTTTGTTGAACGGATTTTTCATCTTTACTATAATGCCTACATCATCCTCTGGGTATACAGATTTTGATAATGAGGAAACGATGCTGAAGTCGTGTTTTGTATCGAAATAGATTGGAAGTTTATCGTTTATTTTATCTATTAGGATGTTTGCCTTAGGTCCTCCTATAACAATAAGATTACCATTCAACTCATTCTCCCTTATCTGTGTATCAAGCTTGTAATTGGGCTTGACATCATTCAAAAACGTTCCTAAAAATAATGCGAAGTCTATAGCAGCGCTCCCGTCAGAAGCCTGTGCGCCATATTTACCGTGCGTATCTGGTGAACCAACAACTATGGTTGCATTCAATTTCCCATTTTCTATAAACGAATTGAAGAAATCCAATTCCTTGACTTTTGTTTTTACGTCAACTAAATGTTCCCCATCAAAAAGTTTGACTGAGACAAACGGAGAAGAAACGGAATACAGCTTAGCCAATGCACCCACACGCTCTTCTGTGCCAATTAAATTTATGATGCCCGCCTTTTCCAATCGCCTAATGTGGTAGTAAATTTTTTGTTCATGCTGCTTAAGTTTTCTAGCTATATCCATAGCACAAGAAGGTTTTTTTGCTAATTCATTAGTTATCTTTAACGCCAATTCGCTGTTGAAAACACTGAAAATCTTAGGTTCTATCAGCAACGTTTTGAAAGCTTTCTGCTTATCTCCTGCATCATCAATCAAATAAGGCATAGATTTATAATAGAAACAATAGGCTTATAAAGGTTCTTTTAGTGGTTAGGTTATTTTAAGCCTCCTTTTACATAGAAATATACCATTGTTACACAAACCCTTTTAGATTTCTTTTAAAGAGATTCAATCCCAAATTTTAACCTGGATGAAGGATGTCAAAAGCGCGTCTGTCAACCTGTCGCAATCCTGAC
>JACQIA010000065.1 GCA_016198705.1 Candidatus Aenigmatarchaeota archaeon | reverse complement strand
TTTTCTGAAGCTTCGTGAGAAGCGAAGATTAGAGAACTTCGTTCTCTTTATTTATTGGCGGACTGTTAGGGAACCAACACCGAGAAACTTAGTTGGTTCACTATAGTTCCCTATAATTTTTAAAGAGCAAAGAATTGAATAGGCAATGAATAAAAGAGGTCTAAGCGAAGTAATCTCTAATACTTTGCTCGTTGTTCTTGCTTTGGTAGGTGTATCTGCGATAGCATATCTTATTTATCCAATCCTGAATGAGCCTGAACCATACAACGTCGAATATTATTATGACATCCTGCAAATTGTCATAAGCTCTGTGCGAATTGACAATTTGAATAGCCACATAGATTTGAACGTCAGAAGAATCAAGGGAGAGGAAAATCTATCGGCATTCCTCGTCGTTCTCGAAGACAGCGAAAGGAAAACTTACGTTTACAGAGAAGAAGGCAATATGAAGATTTTCGAGACGAAGTCAGTTTCTTTTGACTGGAGCGGGCTTGGAGAATTGAGAAAGATATCTGTAATCCCGATTTTCTTGGCAGACGGAGAAGAAATTCAGGGAAATGTTTTTGATGAGTATGATTTGAGGGGAGGAGAAGAGGGCACGATTGAACTTGATTGTTCTATTGATATTATCCCTTCATTTCTGGGAGCAGAGGGATTCGGAGCAGAGACAATCGGCGGCAGAGGAGGAAGAATTGTCTTTGTTGATAATTTATTGGACGACGTAAATAATCCTCCGCCAGGAAGTTTGCGATACGCTCTGACAGAAATCAATGAGCCGAGAATTATTATTTTTAGAGTTGCGGGAACTATTTTCTTAGAAAACCGACTTGAGATGCTCGAAGAAGATTCTTACGTCAGTGTTTACGGACAAACTGCGCCGGGGAACGGCATAACTATTGCCACATATCCAATAGAATTGCAGGGAGGATTTCACGACGGAATATTCCAATATATTCGAGTGAGGACAGGGACGAATGAGCCGTGGAGACCTCCAACTCAGCAGGAATTAGACAGCTGCGATACTCCAACTTGCGCTGATTTAGTTCAGCCAAGATTCTCCATCAAAGATGCATTTGATATCAGAAACGGAGCGCATAATATCATCGTTGATCATTCTTCATTTAGCTGGGGTTTGGACGAGATACTTTCCGGCGGAGGAGATATAAATAATATCACTATCCAATGGTCGATAATAGGAGAAGGAAGCATGGCCGGGCATGTAGAGCCGGATCATTCCATGGGCTCTTTTTTTGCAAGTTCGGGAAATGAAAGAATGAGCTTTCACCATAATTATTACACTCTCTTAAGGGATAGAAACCCAAAGCTAAATTCTGGGAACATCTCATGGATAAACAATGTTAATTACAACAACGCTTTAAACTTCATCGTGACTCCAGAGAGTCGGGCACAGGTAGGAGTTATTAATTTTGACATTATCAATAATTACTTCAAAAAAGGTCCTGTGACTTACGCAGCAGGCACGGTTTATTTGATAGGGGGTTCAAGAACGAGCAATCAAAATAATCCTCCAAGAGTATATTTCTCCGGCAATAAAGTTGTAGAGTCAGATGAAAGCCCTGTTAGTTACTACGACCCTCTTGACGAGTTCAGTTTGGTTCCTGCTAACATAAAAGCGATTTGGGAACCAAATCAGAGAACTTCATTTTTCGCAGTGTCGCTTTTTCCGATAACTATCCATACAGCAGAGCAAGCCAGAGATTTAGTATTGGCAAATGCCGGAGCAACTCTTCCAGTCAGAGACGAAGTTGATTCCCGCCTCGTGCAGAACTTCTTCGACGGGACAGGAGAGCTTGCTTATCCTGCGCCCGGCGGCAGTTTTGATTATCCTGATATGTGCCCAACTGGAAATTGCAATTATCCTTTAGATACAGACAGCGACGGAATACCTGATTTTTGGGAGGATGCTAATGAATTAGATAAAGATGATCCTATAGATGCCTCGGAAGTTAGTGACTTGAATTGTTATACGAATATAGAAAATTATATCCAGAGTTTGGGTTAGTTTTTTGTCATATAACGAGAGACCAAAATATTTCTCCATTGTTTTTTGTTCTCTCGAATACCTCAAGAATGCTGACAGTTGCATTCT